>NZ_JAPWAR010000013.1:0-77325 GCF_041433025.1 Prevotella sp. 20925_1_30
ATGGCTTATTTCGTAAAAGCGAATGCAAAGGTATACAGAATTTCCGTTCCTTCCAAATGTTTTGAAGATTATTTTTCAAAAAACTTAAAAATCACTCAAAACCTTGACACAAATCAACCAAAACAACACCCAAAACACCTCTACCACGCTCCTAGAAGCTATAAAAACTAAAATAGCGTTAAAAAAACCACAAAGCAAGAAATAGCCCCTTAAAAGCAAAATCGAAAACAAAGGAAGTTTCAATTTTAGCAAAAAAAACAAATACCTATAATAGAACAAAACTATATATTAATGCTACCAAAGCAGGCGTGCCCTGCTTTAAAATAATAGCTGGACTACTTGTAAAACCGCCATAAATAGCCACCAATGCTACATACGTCAAAAGACAACGCACCCAAAACAAATTATTCGTTACCCAAACAGCTATTAAAATCAGCACTGCCAATAAAAGGTTATAGACACCTTGATTTTTAAATAACGTAGATACAGATGGGCGACTTAATTCCTCCACATCCATATTAAAAGTACGCGCAGTTGTTCTCGATTTAGTAAATATCGTTTCAAGACACATTATATATATGTGTTCGACAGCTACCAATGTAGCTAAAATCATAAAAGTAATATCCATATACAAGCCTTATATTATTATAAAGGAAAAATCTACACCTTGCCAATATTAAATAGACAAGATGCAGATTTATATTTATCAACATTTTCTGTTCTATCAATGTAATAAATACCACAATGCTTCTCCGAAACACTTTCCACAGAAATAAATCATATATACAGAAAATACAGCCAAAATCCACCTATACCTCCGTGAACATCGCTGGAGAATCAAGGACAGAACGTCATTATTCATAATCAAATTACTTTGTAGCCTTAGTCTCTGGAGCCTCACCAATGAGATCCATAAACTGATCAAGCTTTGGAGTAATGATAATCTGTGTACGACGGTTACGCTGCTTACCCAACTCAGTATCGTTAGTTGCAAGTGGGTTATACTCACCACGACCACCAGCTGTCAAACGCTTAGGATTAACATTGAAATGATCTTGCAGATATTGTACTACAGATGCTGCACGCAAACAAGAGAGATCCCAGTTATTGCGGATATTCTTCATCTTGTCATTTGCGGTATTGATTGGCACATTATCAGTATTACCTTCGATTAGAACATCATAATCTTTATAATCGGTAATAATCTTTGAAATCTTACTTAAAGTCTGCTCAGCACGATCGTTAATCTCATAAGAACCACTCTTATAAAGCATATTATCAGCTAAGGAGATATACACAACACCCTTCAGAACTTGTACATCAACTTCCTTCAACTCCTCACGACTCAACGAGCGAGTCAGGTTATTCGTCAGCACCATATTCAATGAGTCACTCTTCGACTTCACCTCTACTAAATGGCGAATATACTGATTACTCTCATTGATTTGATCAACAAGCTTCGAAATATTTATGTTGTTCGAATTAGCATTTCTCAAACTATTGTCAAGACTTCCTTGTAATGCGGCAGCACTTTCTCTTGCCTGAGCCAACTGATCCTCCAAGCTCTTAATGCGAGCATTATTGGCTGCAATTGTTTCCTTCGCACTCTGATAGTCTTCCGTAAGTTTACTATTCTCTGTACGACAATTCTCCAAATCCTTTTTGCTGGCACAGCTACTGAAAGCAAGCGCACCAACGAATAAAGCACCTATAAAAAGACCTTTTTTCATAATAGTATAATCGTATTTGTTTGTATTCTGCTACAAAGATATATCATAAACTAGTCCAAAGCAAGTGATTAGACGTATGCTTTAGTTATTTTAACTTTCATCTGTTGTATTCATGATACAATTTGATAAAATTATACAGAACTTGTTGCAAGAGAATAAAAGAGCACATATTACGATTCAAAAGGGCATCTTCTTGAGGCTAGAAGAGCACCTTTTCAAATCAAAAAGGGTATCTCTTTGTCTGCCTATAAACTTACCCCCAATTCCACTTACTATCTCCGCTGATGAAAAACTCATATTTAAGAAAAATAACCCCTTCGTCATCAAAGCACATAGAAGATAAGTGTAAGAATACAAAAAACACACGCTAACATCATTCCATACACCAAAAAAGCCACAACAAGCTACCATATATCCAAAGTAATTAGTACCTTTGCAAGCATAAGTTACACCAATTTTTATATAAAGACTATGATTCTTTTCTTCAGAACTCAGTCCAAGAGCGTGATTGCTACAGAAGTAGATCATGCTTTGTCTAACGCAGAAATCAACGAACTTTGCTGGCTTTACGGCGACGCAACCTACTTGCAGAATGAAGAATCATTGCAAGGTTACTATGTAGGGCCACGTCGTGAAATGATAACTCCATGGAGTACAAATGCCGTCGAGATTACTCAAAACATGAGTCTTGACGGCATTTTGCGTATAGAGGAGTACTTCCCTGTGAAGAGCAAAGAGGCTGATTATGACCCAATGTTACAACGTATGTATGATGGATTAGACCAATCCATCTTCACTGTTAACCATGAGCCAGAGCCCATCAAACATGTGGACGACTTAGAGAAGTTCAATGAAGAAGAAGGTCTTGCGCTCTCACCCGAAGAGATGGAATACCTTCATAAGATTGAAAAGCAAAATGGTCGCCCTCTAACAGACTCTGAGATATTTGGTTTCGCACAGATTAACTCCGAGCATTGTAGGCATAAGATCTTTGGCGGAGAGTTTATCATTGATGGCAAAGTAATGGAGAGTAGTCTCTTTAGCCTCATTAAGAAGACAACTAAAGAGAACCCGGGAAAGATTCTGTCAGCCTATAAGGACAATGTCGCCTTTGCACAAGGACCTGAGATAGAACAGTTTGCTCCAGCCAATCAAAGTGTATCCGATTACTTCCGCGTAAAGCCTATTGAGAGTGTTATCTCTCTGAAAGCCGAGACTCACAACTTCCCTACTACGGTTGAACCATTCAATGGTGCCGCAACAGGAACAGGTGGTGAAATACGCGACCGCATGGGTGGCGGTGTTGGATCATGGCCTATCGCAGGTACTGCAGTATATATGACTGCCTACCCACGACTTAAAGAGGACGATAATTCTACACCAGCTCTTAGAGATTGGGAAGACATATTGCCCGTTCGTCAATGGCTCTATCAGACACCAGAACAAATCCTCATCAAGGCATCAAATGGTGCTAGCGACTTCGGTAACAAGTTCGGTCAACCATTGATTACGGGTTCGCTCCTCACCTTTGAACACCAAGAGAATGGCGAGAAATATGCTTATGATAAGGTCATCATGTTGGCAGGCGGTGTAGGTTATGGTACCAAACGTGACTGCCTAAAGGGCGAGCCACAGGCAGGGAATAAGGTTGTTGTTGTAGGTGGCGATAACTATCGTATCGGTTTAGGTGGCGGTTCTGTTTCATCTGTTGATACGGGTCGTTACTCTAATGGTATCGAATTGAATGCCGTACAACGTGCTAACCCTGAAATGCAGAAACGTGCTTATAACCTTGTACGTGCATTGGTTGAAGAAGACACCAACCCCGTTGTTTCCATCCATGACCACGGTTCTGCAGGTCACTTAAACTGCTTGAGTGAGTTAGTAGAAGATTGTGGTGGCAAGATAGATATGACCCAACTTCCTATCGGCGACAAGACACTTAGTGCGAAAGAGATTATAGCCAATGAGTCGCAAGAGCGCATGGGCTTACTCATTGATGAGAAGCATCTTGAGCACGTAAAGAAGATTGCTGAGCGTGAGCGTGCACCGATGTATGTTGTTGGTGAGACCACTGGCGATGCTCACTTCTCATTCGTTCAGGGTGATGGTGTTAAGCCTTTCGACCTCGACGTAGCGCAGATGTTCGGTCATTCTCCTAAGACAATTATGAAGGATGAGACCGTCGTTCGCAAATATGAAGACGCCTCTTATAATATAAATAAGGTGGAAGAGTACATCCAACGTGTGCTCCAACTGGAAGCCGTTGCATGTAAGGACTGGTTGACAAACAAGGTCGACCGCTCTGTTACGGGTAAGGTTGCAAGACAGCAATGCCAGGGTGAGATACAACTCCCACTATCGGATTGTGGTGTCGTAGCATTGGACTATCGGGGGCATAAGGGTATAGCCACTGCACTCGGTCATGCGCCTCAGGCAGGTCTTGCATCACCAGAGGCAGGCTCCGTACTATCCGTTGCTGAATCATTGACGAACATCGTTTGGGCACCATTGGCTGACGGCATGGACAGCCTCAGCTTATCGGCTAACTGGATGTGGCCTTGTCGGTCACAGAAGGGTGAAGACGCACGCCTTTACAGCGCAGTTAAGGCGCTATCCGACTTCTGTTGTGCTATCGGTGTGAACGTTCCAACAGGTAAGGACTCACTTTCTCTGACCCAGCAATATCCTAATGGAGACAAGATTATCTCTCCAGGAACGGTCATCGTGACGAGCGGTGGCGAGGTGAGTGATGTTCGTCAGGTGGTTTCTCCAGTACTTGTGAACGATGAGAAGAGCCACATCTATCATATCGACTTCAGTTTTGATGAGCAACGTTTAGGAGGTTCCGCATTCGCCCAAAGCCTCGGCAAGATAGGTAGTGACGTTCCAACTATCAAAGAGCCACAATACTTCTGCGATTGTTTCGATGCCATTCAAGAGCTTATCCGTCGTGGATGGATACTCGCTGGACATGATATCTCGGCTGGTGGTTTGATTACAACCCTACTTGAGATGACCTTTGCCAACACAGAAGGTGGATTGCATATTGACCTTCAGAACATCCAAGGCAATGATGTTATCAAGAAGTTGTTCGCTGAGAATCCAGGTGTAGTCATACAGGTTGCGGATGAGCATAAGGACGATGTACAAGCATTCTTACAGGAGAATTGCATTGGATTCGCATGTATCGGTGCTCCACGAATCAATCAACGTGTACTTAACATAGCTGATGGCGAATGGAAAGTAGAACTCGATATTGAAGCTCTACGTGACACATGGTATAAGACCTCTTACTTGCTCGATCGTAAGCAGAGCATGAATGGTATGGCGAAGAAGCGTTACACGAACTATAAGAAGCAGCCTATAGAAATGAAATTCAACGCTGACTTCACTGGAACGCTCAAACAATATGGATTGGATGCTGACCGATGGAAGTCATCAGAACCTGCCACGAACCATGCAACGCCAAAGGCTGCTATTATCCGTGAAAAGGGTACTAACGGTGAAAGAGAGATGGCTTATGCACTTTACTTAGCTGGATTCGAGGTGAAAGATGTCACTATGACCGACCTTATCAGCGGTCGTGAGACGTTGGAAGAGGTGAATATGATAGTCTTCTGCGGCGGTTTCTCCAACTCTGACGTGCTCGGTTCTGCTAAGGGATGGGCTGGAGCATTCCTCTATAACCCTAAGGCTAAGCAAGCACTCGACCGCTTCTATGCACGTGAGGATACCCTTTCACTCGGTATCTGCAATGGTTGTCAGTTGATGGTGGAACTGAACCTCATCAATCCAGAGCATAAGCATCGTGCACATCTATGCCATAATACAAGTAAGAAGTTCGAGAGCACCTTCCTCAATGTAGCCATTCCACAGAACAATAGTGTGATGTTTGGTTCATTAAGTGGTGATAAACTCGGTATATGGGTAGCACACGGAGAGGGACGCTTCTATCTCCCAGAGGCAGAAGACAAGTACAACATTGTTGCGAAATACAACTATGCAGAGTATCCAGGCAACCCTAACGGCTCCGATTATAACGTCGCAGGAATCTGCTCACAGGATGGTCGTCACCTCGCAATGATGCCTCACTTGGAGCGATCTATATTCCCTTGGCAGCAGGCTTACTATCCTCGTGAGCGTCGAAAAGACGAGATAACGCCATGGATTGAAGCCTTCGTCAATGCACGTAAGTGGGTTGAGAGTAAGTTGTAAGGAGCCTCACCCCCACCCTCTCTACTGCCTCTCCCCCGCCCCCTCTCCGAACCAACGGTCACTGACCGAAGGGAAGTAATGGAGAGGGGCTTGGGATGAGACCTGGGAAGGCTTTCCGTAGGACGTTCCCTAACTAGCCCCCGTAGGCACATCCCCTCCTCCGGAGGGGCTTGGGGAGGCCTTTTGGGGAGGTTGTTTTTACCCTACCTGTGGCCCAGGGTTCTCTTCACTCCCCCCTCCTTTTGGCTCGGGGGCGGGACCTTTTGCCTTCTTCCGCGCAGGATTATCCACATCCACCTGCAACTCCTTTAACGCCTTGCGCACCGGATTCTTCCAGGTCAATGTCAACCTCGGAGCTTTGAGGCTCTTAGCACACACATCCCTTTCGTTTTCCTCCATCTTTGAGGGCACGTTGACACGCAAAGAGAAGATGTCGCCGAGGTCTAAGCCTGTTCCCATACGTGCACAGTCCGAGATAATGTTACGCAATGTGATAATCACATTCCGTGCATCTCCCTCCGTCAATGAGGTTTCACGAACAATACGTTCCAACACCATTTCGGGTGAGATCTTTTGTTGACCTTTCGGTACCGCGATATACACCGTCTTACCCTTCATTTTTCCCATTGTCGCCTTACGAGGCGCAACTTTAAATACAATCATTGTGAATCAGATTTAAATTAAACATTATATTCATAATAACATCATTTTGATGTCCTTTTTCATGTATTTTATACCCAGCGGTTGGGTCGTCTTGTACCCAGCTGCTGGGTAGCATCGTACCCTGCCCGTTGGGTAGACTCCTACCCATTCGCTGGGTACGATCGTACTTCTTCGCTGGGTACAACTCTACCCATTCGTTGGGTACAAAAACAGACCACGAACAACTGCAAGGACTACTCGAATGTTGGCTCGACTCTGGCCCCGAGGAGGCGGCCGTAGCCGCCGCCATTCACGATGACGTTACCACTGGAGAAGCTCAGGTGGTACGCGTCGTAGCTGGTCTGCGGGAGAGCACTAGACGACCAATAGTCGCCATCGTCGCCAATGCTGTACAGCAGACCATAGGTGTAGTAACCCAAGGCGGGCAGGTAAAAGTAGTTGCCTGCGTCAGCAGCGGAAGGAAGGCCAGAGTAGTTGATACTACTGTTGCTGTTGCTGTAGCTCCTCTCTGTTGTACGCATATCGGTTGTACCGTCGGCAGATTTCTCGGTGTCGTAATGCCCCTCGCCTTGCAGCACAGACTTCTTCTTAAACCACATGCCACCTTTATATAAATGACCCATAGTTGTCCATAATTCGTCACCATCCCAACGGGGATCGCCAAACATGCAGTACCAAGACATCTCGTTCACGTTGGGAAGGTCTTTACATGGTGTGTGAGTAGCGGGGTTATCTACGCCAGAAGTAAATGCTTCGTTACAGTAACGGGAGTCGCTGTTGTTCCGGGGGTAGTTGCCTCTTGGCTGAGTACCAAGTGTTGGCTGACCTACACCTGCTCCCAAGTTCTTTGTCCATTCGTAACCGTACCAATATTGTTTCTGGGCGTCCCACATATAATAATGGTCACCATCGTAATTAGTTACGTCAAGGTTAGCAGTAATGTTATAATATTTATTCTGGTCGTAGGTAGCTGATGCTAATGTCTTGGTTATAGTTCCCTCTACGTGTGTTGCAACGTCCTTCACCCAATAACGTATCTTGAGTGTATGGGTGCCCGGCTTTATAACAACGTAAGCACCATTGGTGGCTGCGCTTGCTGTGCTATTGGTCAAAGGGAAGCCATTGTAGTTGCTACTGCCCCATGTTGGGTCTTTTGTGGTTAAGACTATCTGTTTGCCTGTACCTGTACCTGTTAGTTTGCCTGTTGCTGGGTCAAGGGTGTAAGTATCGGTAATATCATTGTCAGAGTTTACCTCTACCTTAGTTAAGTAACAATCATGCAGAATAGTGTTGCTGGTACGTGGCAAGAAGAGGAGATAAGCTGCCTTATGGTCTAAGGTGAAAGCGAACTGCTGTTTACCTGTCACTTTAGTTGCCGTTGCCATTCCACAATCGCCTGCTGCACCGAAGTGAGTGGTTGTGTTTGGCTCTGCTTGACTTTGGCTGGCAGCGATAACAGCTTGGTCATTGCTACCGCCTTGACCTGGATAATAAACCTCGTATGACGTGTGGGCTGTGTAAGTGCCGGGCACTTTGAACTTAAAGTTATCTGTCTTGCCTGTTGGCGAGTTGCTACTTGCGTGCCATGCACCGTTATCGTCCTTTACGTAAATCTTATCGCCTGCTTCCCAAAAGAACTTACCATCGCTCTCCATTGAGGTGCGGGTGGTGGGAGTGCCTGCTGCAAAGGTGGTCAAATTCTTATCGTCGTTAGGGATTGTTGGGTTCTGTGCTACGTCATCATTCGCGCAAGAACCGATTGTCAAAGCCATGCTGCATAATGCCATCAATGACAGAAGCCTTGACTTAAAAGAATGTCTTTTCATTGTTTTCTTCATTTTTACTTTGTTCTCTTTGTTAATAACTCTCTGTTAGTCTTCCCATGATGGGTTTTCGTCTTCGTCTTCACTTTCAGACAACCACCCTGGTGCTTGCTTTGCATCACCCATACCTCCACCTGGCTGTGCTGGATGGTGCTGACTTGGGAAAGACGTGTCCATCAAATTCGTGGTTTCGCTTACTTGGATTATCATGCAACGAGGTGCAGAATAATCCTTCTTAGTTTGTTCTTTTCTCATAACTTTATTGATTAAAATAGCTGTTATTTTGTTCTTATTTTGCTTTAAACGGAGTTCGCAAAAGGGCATAAAAAAGCGAACAAAGGAAACTCCTAGAAGTCCTTTGTTTACAGGGGTTACGGCACGCTTCGCGCGCGCGTATGCGAGAAGAAAAAATGTGTTATTAGACGCTAGGTGCGAATGTGTGTGTGTGTGTTAGCAAATTATTTGGATTGACCAAAGATAAAGTGCAAAAAGATGCAAAGAATCGAATAATTCTTTGCAGTACGTCATTGCCTTGATATGTCATTGCTAACTGTTTCACGGCGGCAAAGGTAAGAAGAATAAATTAACTAGCCAAATAAATTAGGAAAAAAGAAGCCCTCAACAATCGCCCCAACCAGCCTCACCCCCGCCCCCTCTCCGAATGGAGAGGGGAGTAAATAGTAGTATTAACTGAGGTTAGAACCTTTATAGATAATGCTTATTTACAGCACTGTTCACGCCCCTCTCCATTCGGAGAGGGGACGGGGGTGAGGCTTTCTCTTCCCCTTTCGTAGGGCTTTGTGGAGGCTTTTTATCACATCACATGCAGCCAGCGAAGGATGTCATTAAGGTTGGCAAACACCATTAATATAATGAGAATCGTTATACCAGCATACTCTGCCCAAACCATAAACTTCTCTGATGGCTTGCGACGTGTAATCATCTCATAAAGCAAGAATACCACGTGACCACCATCTAACGCAGGGATAGGAAGGATGTTCATAAAGGCTAGAATAATGCTCAAGAAGGCTGTCATCGACCAGAACATATACCAGTCCCAATAAGGAGGGAAGAGGCTACCAATCGATCCGAAGCCGCCAATACTCTTTGCTCCATCTGCCGAAGCAAGGTAACGGAAGTTGCCAACATAGCCTCGTAGAACGTTCCAACCATGCTTTGCACCAGCGGGGAAGCTCTCAAGGAAACTATATTGAACCTGCACTGGCTTATAGAAAGAGGCTAAGCTCGACTGATAAACGCCTAGTTTCAAGTCGGGAGTCATAACCATTCGCATGGTATCGAGCTTTGTTGCGCCCTTATGCTGCACCGTTAAGACAACGGAACGAGCTGCAAGTGAATCCTTATGGGTGTTCTTCACTGCCATAACATCATCTAAGACGCCTGTCTGATAATTCATGTCTGACCACGTCTCAACAGCTTTTCCATTGATAGACTTGATAACATCGCCTGCCTTCATACCTGCTTTAGCGGCTGGAGAACCACTCATAACGCTGTCAATCTGTGCTGGAATAAATGGCTCAACGAAGTAAGGACGGGTCTTAATCATGGATAACATATCCATATCTCCTGGTAGCTTAATGCTCTGTTTCTTACCATTACGCAGCACATCAACACGCTTTGCCTGTGCAATCTGGCGGAAGAAATCGCCATTGACATTAGCGAACTCACGGAAAGCACCCTGGTCAGTACCCAACATAACGTCATGGTCTTTGAATCCCAAAGCCTTGGCATCAGCATTGAAACGCATTCCCATGGTCATATCAGATACCTTGAAGTAGCTGTCTCCCCATGTGAACATAATCATCGAATAGATGAATAATGCGAGGACGAAGTTGACTAACACGCCACCAATCATTATTAAGAGTCGTTGCCATGCTGGTTTAGTACGGAACTCCCATGGCTGTGGGTCCTTCTTCATCTGTTCCCTATCAAGGCTCTCATCTATCATTCCCGATATCTTACAGTAGCCACCAAGTGGCAACCAACCCATTCCATATTCGGTATCGTCCTTCTTCGGCTTCCAACTGAAGAGTTTACCTGACCACTTACCGATATTTACATCGAAGAATACAAAGAACTTCTCCACGCGAACTCCAAAGAGTTTCGCAAAGAACATATGTCCGCCTTCATGTAGCAAGACAAGTAAAGAGATTGCCAGAACGAACTGAAGCAATCTGATTAGAAATGTTTCCATTGTTATATAACCATTATTTATTGTTCATAATTGATTGTGCCACACGACGCGCCTCAGCGTCTGTTTGCACATAGATATCGTAATCAGGATTCTTATCAAAGGCTACACGCTGCATCGTCTGTTCGATGATGTCGCCCATAGCAAGGAATGAGCACGCACCTTGACGAAACCCAGCATTGACAATCTCATTGGCTGCATTAACGATACACGGCATATTGCCACCTTTATTAATAGCCTCATACGCCATTGCTAAACACTTGAACTTCTCCACATCGGGCTCGAAGAACTCTAAGGGATGAGAGAAGAGATTCAAACGGTCGCCATTGAGCGGCAATCGCTTAGGGAATGAGAAGGCATATTGTATAGGAAGGCGCATGTCGGGCACTCCTAATTGTGCCTTCACACCGCCATCCACGAATTGTACAGCACTATGGACTATTGATTGCGGATGTATCAATACCTGGATTTTATCTGCAGGAACGCCAAAGAGCCACTTAGCTTCTATCACTTCAAAGCCCTTATTCATCAATGAGGCGGAGTCGATGGTAATCTTTGCTCCCATCTCCCACGTGGGATGTTTAAGTGCGTCAGCAGCTGTGACAGACTTCAACTGTTCGTGCGTGAAGGTACGGAAAGGGCCTCCTGAACAGGTGAGAAGTATCTTCTCTATCTCGTTATTATCTTCTCCCACCAGGCTTTGGAAGATAGCACTATGTTCGCTGTCGACTGGTAAGATGGGTGTGTGATATTGCTGAGCAAGCTGCAAGATAAGCTCTCCCGCCACCACTAATGTCTCCTTATTAGCCAAGCAAATCTTCTTCTTTGCCTTGATAGCATGTATAGTTGGAGCTAGTCCCGAATAGCCTACCATCGCTGTAAGTACCATATCAATAGATGGCGACTCGACGATTTCTTCCAATGCTTTCGCACCAGCATATACCTTTATATCGGGCATATCGGATAGCGCAGAAGACAGCGATTCGTAATAGTTCTCATCGGCTATGACCACAGCAGATGGATGGAACCTGCGGGCTTGGTCAGCCAGTTCTTTCCAACGCTTATTAGCTGTTAGCACATAAGCCTCATAGAGGTCGGGGTGCTGACTAATGACATCAAGCGCCTGTGTACCGATGCTACCAGTGGAACCTAATATACAGATTTGTTGTTTCATTTGTATTTCCTTTATACGATGAGTTATAGGTCGAGCAGTCCAGCAGGAATGCGCATGGTTATCGTCTGACCTACTGTATCAGCCTTAACGATTAAGTCGTTGCTTGCAGGAATTAGAACATCATTCCCCTCAGACGTAACCACTTCGAAGAGCGTATTTACTGTTGTCTCATCAACGGCAGTAATCTTTCCGATGGTTCTCTTTGTTTGCTCGTCTATTAATGAGTAGCCCACAATCTGCGCCCAAGACACATCTTCGGTTCGCTCTGCCGCCAACTTGCGCGGAAAGAAAACATCATAACCAGTAAGTTCACGTGCTTGTGCCTCCGTATCAATATCACAGAATTTCATAAGCGCTATCTCATCCGAACGGAAACGATACTCTTCCATAAAGAAGGGAACAAGTATTCCATCAATATCCAATACTAGGTAATCGGCATCAACAGCATCAAAAACGTCATCGGAGAACTGCAGTTGCAACTCTCCGTGTACGCCATGAGGTTTCCCTATGCGCCCTATCTTATAGACTTCTTCCTTCTTTATCATCTCTTTATCATATATCAGCAACGCTGATAAAACTATAGCTTACTTCAATACTAAATGGCGTGTTCTATAAAAGGGTAGACCTTTTTATGAAAAAGGGTAGACCTTTTTGAGAAAAAGGGTAGACCCTTTTTGTTTAAAGCTAACACCTATTTTCCTCAAAGGGTAGCTTCAGATACGACGAAGCTAACAAATTTCTGCTCTGCGAATCTTTGCTCCCAGCGCATTTAGTCGCTCTTCTATATTCTCATAACCACGATCGATTTGAGCAATATTATCGATTCGGCTTGTTCCTTGTGCTGATAGAGCAGCTATCAACAAAGCGATACCTGCACGAATATCAGGACTTGACATACGCCCAGCACGTAATATCTTAGCATGGTCATGACCGACTACCACAGCACGATGAGGGTCGCAAAGAATAATCTGCGCACCCATATCAATGAGCTTATCCACAAAGAATAATCTACTTTCAAACATCTTCTGATGGAAGAGAACACTGCCTTGTGCCTGCGTTGCTACAACGAGTAACACAGAGATAAGGTCTGGTGTTAAGCCTGGCCATGGTGCATCACTGATGGTCATAATCGTTCCATCAATGAAAGAATCTATCACATAGTGGTCTTGACGTGGGATGATAAGATCGTCACCATCCACTATTATCTGTACACCCAATCGATGGAATGTATCGAGAATCAAACCGAGGTTCTGGATAGAAACATCCTTTATACGAACGCCATCACCGATCATTGCAGCCATACCGATAAATGAGCCGACCTCAATCATATCGGGTAGTATATGGTGTTCGGTTGCTGACAACTTCTGCACACCTTCGATGGTTAGCAAGTTACTTCCTATGCCCGTAATCTTCGCACCCATAGCATTCAACATCTTACAAAGCTGTTGGATGTAAGGCTCACAAGCTGCATTGTAAATCGTTGTAGTGCCTTCTGCCATGACAGCCGCCATAATGATATTAGCTGTACCAGTTATGGAAGCCTCATCCAAAAGCATGTATTGTCCAACTAACTTATCGGCCTGTATCTCATATACATCACGATCTTCCAATCGAACAAAACGCGCACCTAGATTCTTAAAGCCAAGGAAGTGTGTATCTAAACGGCGTCTTCCAATCTTGTCACCACCTGGTTTTGCAATCGTTGCTTTACCAAAGCGACCCAACAAAGGACCAATCATTAACACACTACCACGCAATGACGAACACTTCTTAACGAAGTCTACACTCTCCAAATAGTCTAAGTTTACCTCATCAGCCTGGAATGAATACTCATTCGGGGCACGCTTCTTTACCTTTACGCCAATATCCTGTAACAACTTGATCAAGTTATTGACATCTAGGATATCAGGGACATTGTAAATAATTACCTCTTCAGTTGTTAACAATGTTGCACATATCACTTCCAAGGCTTCATTCTTAGCACCTTGCGGCGTAATCGTACCACTTAAGCGATGTCCACCTTCTATAATAAAAGACTCCATGTACTATCTCTTCTTCTTATTACGAGGCTGAGCAAGCTCCCTCTCATTTATTTTATCAAACTTAAAAGAGTCCAGATCAAGTTGTATCTGACCATTTGTAAAACGCGCAAGGTCTGAAGCTACCTTCTCATCATCGCTGGATCCATGTCCCCATTGTACCAGACTCCGTTTCATCTGGTTAGCAATTGAACGAACGAAAGCATCTCGCTCTGCTCCTGGCTCCATTGTCTTCAACTTGTCAAAAGCCTCGAAAACTAACTTACCATAATGCCGAACTGGTATCCTCGATGTTGAGTAAGACATTGGTTCAGGCTTCGTTGCTATCTTCAATGCTTGTGATACATCACAAGGATAATCAATATCTAACTTAAAATTAGACATCAATGCCAAGTGATCCCACAGCTTATCCATGTGGTCAACATTCCCCCGACTTAGTGGATTCATCCTATCCATGATAGAAATGATGGTCTCCGCACAATGCTGTCGTTCCTCCTTTGTAGGCAAACTAACCGCATAATCAACCATATCTTGAATCTCTCGTCCGTATTGCGGAAGCACGAGTTTCTCTCGTTGGGTATTATAATCTAATCCTTCAATATTCATCTTTGAGGTTTGAACTTTTGAACTCTGAGGATGGAACATAAAGCCCTTCCTCATCAACAATCATAATCTATTAATTACAACAGAGGCTTTGCCTGTTTAGCAACAAAGTCTTTCAAATAGAATGGAACGAAGTAAGCTACATCCTCAAACTTACCTTCTGCCATTCGTTTCTCTGCTAACGGGAACATGTTCTTAGCCACTGGTTCGATATTCTTAATCAAATGGGCATTAGGATGATTGATAACTTCCATGCACTTCTCTGCACCATCTCCAAAGAAATAAACTGGTCCTTTATCAAGGAACTCTTTGTATGTATCACCATCAACCACATCAGCTTGAATCGTACGAACAGCCTTTAAACTACGGTCATAAACGGCAGAATAAACCTCCATACGTCGTGCATCAATCATCGGAACAAGCAATGCTTCCTCTTCTATTGACTCATGATGTAAAAGAATAGGAACAGCTAATAATTCCAAAGTGGGCACTGCCAACAACTTTATATTACGTCCATAACAAATGCCCTTTGCCATAGACACACCTATACGCAAGCCTGTATATGAACCTGGACCACAGCTAACAGCCACAGCATCGAGCGTTAACTCGTGGCTATCAACAAAGGCTAAGGCCTCATCAACGAATGTTCCTAACTTCTCGGCATGATTGGGACCACTATTATCTACCTTATCAAAGATGCAAGTCCCATCCTGACTTACTGCAACAGAGCACACATTTGTGCTCGTATCAATGCTTAATATACAAGACATAAAATATAATTATGTTCTAAAAACATGCAAATATACTCTTTTTTCCCGCATTATTTGTACATTTGCAGAAATTTAACTTGAAAACTAATGATACTATCAATGACAGGTTACGGTAAGTCTGTTGTAACCTACAAGGAAAAGAAAATCAATGTAGAGGTTAAGTCTCTTAATAGCAAGTCACTTGATCTTTCTACACGCATTGCCCCACTCTACCGAGAGAAAGAGATGGAGATTCGTCGCTTACTTGCACAGAAATTAGAACGAGGAAAGGTTGATTTCTCTCTCTGGATAGAGAAGGAAACCATTGTTGATGCGACTCCAATCAATGCTGCTCTCGTCGAGAACTATTATAAACAAATAAAGACTATCGCAGAGAAAACTGGTATTCCAGAGCCAAGCGATTGGTTCACCACCTTGCTCCGAATGCCTGATGTGACTGCAAAAATTGATGTTGAGGAACTTGACGAGGCTGAATGGGAGGCTGCAAAGGAATCCATTAACGAGGCTATCAACAAGCTCATTGACTTCAGAACACAAGAGGGAGCTGCGTTACAAAAGAAGTTTACAGAGAAAATTGATAATATCTCTGCCCTTTTAAAGAGCATAGAACCCTTCGAGAAGAGCCGTGTTCCAAAGATTAAAGATAAGATTGTCGATGGTTTAAAACATATCCCTGAGGTTGATTACGATAAGAATCGTTTAGAGCAGGAACTCATCTACTACATCGAAAAACTTGATATTAGTGAGGAGAAACAACGCTTAACTAACCACTTGAAGTACTTCCGTGAAACTATGGCGGAGTGTGGTCATGGCGTGGGAAAGAAGCTAGGCTTTATCGCACAAGAGATGGGACGCGAAATCAATACGACTGGTTCTAAGAGTAACCAAGCCGAGATGCAAAACATTGTCGTTAAGATGAAAGATGAGTTAGAGCAGATAAAAGAGCAGGTTCTTAACGCTCTTTAGATAGTTCAACTCACATCAATAGCAATCCATAAAATCAATCCAGAACAAGACAAACACCCAACTCAACAATATGTCGAATCAACTTTCTACCCCCCAGACAGAAGTCTCTAAGGATGCAAAAAACACTGGTAAACTATTGATCTTTTCGGCTCCATCAGGTGCAGGAAAGAGCACCATCGTTCAGTGGTTAATGCAAGAACACCCCGAACTAAGGCTTGCTTTCTCCATTAGTTGTACCACTCGTGCGCCACGAGGTACCGAACAAGATGGTGTTGAATACATCTTCCTTTCACCCGAACAATTCAAAGAGAGAATCAAAAATGATGACTTTCTCGAGTATGAGGAGGTGTATAAAGATCGCTTCTATGGTACTTTGAAAGAACAAGTAGAGCATCAATCTTCTGCTGGACAGAACGTTGTCTTCGATGTAGATGTTAAGGGGGGATGCAATATCAAGAAGTTTTATGGGGAGCGCGCATTGAGTTTCTTCATACAACCTCCATCTCTGGACGAACTCCGCCGACGCTTGGTTAGCAGACAAACGGATAGTGCTGAAGCAATAGAAAACCGCCTTGCAAAAGCTTCCTACGAGCTTACTTTTGCTAACAAGTTCGATAAGATCATCGTCAATGATGACCTCGACAAAGCTAAACAAGAGGTTTACGAGATGATTAAAGCGTTTATATAAATGGTTCCAAAAACCCAACAAACACCAGACTCACCTTCTTCTTTTAAGGAATTGCACCCCTCCTCTATTCCTTCTAATGAAGAGGGAGGACTGAAGGTGGGCATCTTTGGAGGTTCTTTCGACCCTATTCACAATGGGCACATAGCTCTTGCTAAAGCCTTTCTAATAGAGAAAGAACTTGACGAAGTATGGTTCATGGTCTCTCCACAGAACCCTTTTAAAGTGAATCAAAGACTCTTGGATGATCATCTCCGACTAGAGATGGTAAGGCAAGCTATACTCGACGAACCGCATTTCAAGGCTTCCGACTATGAGTTCCACCTATCGAAGCCTTCTTATACATGGAACACTTTAGAACATTTAAAGCATGACTTTCCTCATCATACCTTCACACTTCTTGTTGGAGGAGATAATTGGAAAGCCTTCAACCATTGGTATCATGCAGAGGATATCATCACTCATTATCATATAGTGGTGTATCCTCGTCGTGACCATACTCCGTCTTCTTCCCTCTTACCTAAGAATGTTAGCATACTCCAAACACCACTAATTGATATCAGCAGTACAGTTATCCGAGAAAGAGTGAAGCAAGGCGAACCCATCACAGGATGGGTTCCTTCCAGGGTTGAAAACGCTATCTTACAATATTACAAATAAGGACCTTCTCCCTTACTCTTAGCTTTCTCCAAATTATATAAGGGTAAGCTCTCTTCGTGCTGATTATCGGGCATCGTCCTATATTCCGATGCCGTTACTCCTGCACAACGCTTAAAGAACTTACAAAAGGCACTTAGTGTGACGAAATGAAACTCATCAGCTAGCACTTTCAAAGGCTTATTTGAATATCTAAGTTCCAGCTTTATCAAGAGAAGCAAAGCCTTATCAAGGATTGCTTTTGCCGTCTCTCCTGTCTCTTTCTTTACTATCATCCCCAAGTAATGAGTACTTACACACAGCTTTGAAGCATAAAAGTCAAGTTCATGCTGAGTCTTTGCATACTGATCAACAAAGTACAGGAAGTGCTCTATCAACTCTTTGCTACGTGACCACATATCGTCGTTTTGAGGCATTCTCGACTTATAAAGCGACATAGCAAAAGCCATTGCCGATCCAAAGAGGGCTTTCATCGCTTCCTCATTTGCCATCGATTGAATGTTAGCTAAGCTATAAAGCTGACGAATATATTGGCTCCAAATATCTAACTCAAAGTCCTGCATATGGAAAGAGAAGCAAAGATTAGGAGACAAGAATCGTTTAGGAAGTCTTCCATGAAATATCATCTTCAGGTATTCTTGCGTCATCATGAATCCATCAAAGGTTATATCACGCCCTAAAGCATCCTCTTTAATAGCAACACCCCAGTTGATGAATAGAATGTCACCAGGCCCGCAACGATACTTCTTAAAGTTGATGACAGGTTCACACCACCCACTTTTAATGATGATAACACGTAGAACATCCAACCTAACCAAGTCTGTCTTATCATGGACTGGACTAAAAGGAGGAAGACAACCAAGGCCTATAGCAAACTCAGTCCCTACATATATATCACCTCCAAGATTAGCTTTGTTGCTGGCTAAATAGGATACAATTTTCTTAAAACTAGTGGTTCTTACTCTTGAAATTAGTTTATTCTCTCTCATGCTGTTGTATAAATCGGAGCAAAAATAAACCCTTTCTACCAAACAAGCAGCAATCATGTCCCTTTTGGGATATTCATTGTCCTAAATGAGAAACATCCTCTCTTTCGTATAAATATGTACTTTTTGTGTATGAAAGAGACGCCCTTCTCTATTTGAAGAGAGCCTCTCTTCCATGTGACAAGGACGTTTCGTTGCTATGAGAAGGGCCTCTCTTCGATTCTAGGAAACAAACTGAAGCGATTAAACAAACAATCTCTTTGGTTTCTCATGAGAATACCTTATATTTGCAACTCAAATATTTTTTGTTATAACAAAGGCTATCGAACAAGAGAACTAGAAGTTTGCTGATAGCTTAAAAGACAATCATGGGAAAAGAGACACTAAGGGAGAAGACTGCAAAAGGACTCTTTTGGGGGGCATTGAACAATGGTACTATGCAGCTTCTCAATATAGTTATTGGAATCTTCTTAGCACGTTTGCTCTCACCAGCCGACTATGGTTTGGTGGGGATGTTAGCAGTATTCACAGCCATAGCTAGTGCTTTACAAGAGAGCGGATTCACCTCAGCTCTTGCTAACATGGAGCATCCAAAGGATAATGACTACAATGCTGTGTTTTGGTTCAGCACCTTCGTTGGGTGGCTATCTTACGCTGTCTTATTCGTTTCAGCACCTTTGATAGCCTCATTCTTTCATCATCCAGAACTCATAAACTTATCTCGCTTTATATTTGCATCGCTGTTATTCTCATCCATAGGGACTGCTCCTGCGGCCTACCTATTCAAGAATATGATGGTGAAAGAGACCACTCTTTTACGCATCACCTGCTTAGTAATATCGGGCGTGGTGGGTATTGTACTTGCACTGAAAGGTTATGCTTATTGGAGTTTGGCGTGGCAACAGGTTCTTTACATTGCTCTCACCAGTCTATGGCGATTCTTTATTATTCCTTGGCGACCCACGTTTCACATCGACTTCACCCCTATCAAGCACATGTTCTCATTTAGTTATAAGATCTTAATAACCACTGTTGTGAACACAATAAGCCAAAACATTCTGACCTTTATATTCGGTCGTTTGTATAGTGCAAAGGCTGTTGGCAACTTCTCGCAAGCCTTCAAATGGGACACAATGGCTAGTACCTTCGTCTCAGGTACTATATCACAAGTGGCGCAACCAGTACTCGTTGAGGTGAATAATGATACCTGCCGTCAGGTAAAAGTATTCCGTAAAATGCTCCAATTCACCGCTTTCTTAGTCTTTCCAGCTATGTTTGGTCTATCGATGGTTGCACATGAATTCATCATTCTTCTAATATCTGATAAGTGGATGGATAGCATTCCCTTACTACGAATCCTTTGTATTAGTGGAGCCTTCCTACCCTTTTATACTATGTATCAAAACCTTATTCTCAGTCGAGGAAGATCCACTGTCTATATGTGGTGTACAATATTACTTATCGTAGCACAGGTTTTCTTCATTGTTCTTTGTTATCAACAAGGTATCGTATTCATGGTGAGTGTCTATACCATCATCACAATTCTTTGGCTCCTTGTTTGGCAATATTTCGCAAATAAGGAGATAGGTATTAGATTGCAAGACATACTGAAGGACATTAGTCCTTACCTATTAGTTTCTGCTGCAGTGATGGTTATTACCTATCTTATTACATTATGGATACACAGCCTCATCATCCTCTTGTTGGCAAGAGTTGTTATAGCCGTTTCACTCTATTATGTCGTTATGAAAGTAGGAGGCTCGCAAATACAACAGGAATGCATCAACTACTTTCGTCATAAGAAAGGCTGATTAAAGAGTTCTTAGTGGTACATATATAATTGCATGATGGGATAGAGAATTGCCCGAAAAAGCTTCATCAAGCCACCACCAGGTGTATGAAATAGTTTCTTATAGTTCCTTGTTAGCAAATATTGTAGGCGCAAGAATGCCATGAATCCACCCCTTGTTTCCATCCTCATAGCCTCTCTTGCTTCGATGAAATCGTGCTTTTCTGAGGACAAATCATCCATCAATTCTAGTTTACCTCGATAGACTGGTAGGGCATTCTCACGCATCTCATGATAATGTAGAAGGCACCATTTCAACTCGTGTACAGCATTCTTCCATGATGGTAAACTCCTACTATAATCATTGTAAGTAGTGGCTTCTACATGACGACGGAAGTTCACTAACACTTGATTACAGAATACAACACTATCATAGGATGCCGCAATAATGCTCAAAACAGCATCATAGAGAGTAACCTTAAAGACGGGATGTTCGATGGGTGGTAACAAATGAATCAACTCTTGCTTACAAAGTAGTGTGTGCCCAGGTAAGCCTAGGAACATCATACGAAATATGTTCACATTGCGTTCTCTACCATCAAAATAAGCAAAAGAACCATCATTTGAGAAAGGACGAGAGTGCCCACTACAAAGCATCTTATCTCCAATACAATTCATTTGATTGGCTATCTTGTCAACTTCCCACACATCATCTTGATCAGAGATAGCAATATAATCACCCTCTGCGCGGTGTATGGCTGATAGGAAGTTAGGATTTACACCATGCTTCCCTTCGTTTCGATAGATTCGAATGAGGGGATTCTTTATGGCGTACTCCTCTAATATATCCCACGTAACATCTGCCGAATTATCATCCTGAATGACTATTTCATGAATCGGATATGACTGCTTGAGGATGGAATCAAGCTGCTCTCTCAAATACTTCTCACCATTATAAGTACAGAGAACGATTGATACTGTAGGCTTGTTACTCATAACTTTTTCAGAGTGTAAAGATGGTTAGTACACTATTATAAACGATGAGATAGAAGGCTATTAATGCTGTAAACAACGTGATGGCAGTACGCTTTCTACCCGAAGTGGACTTTATCAAGAATCCAATACACAAAGGAATGACATACGCCCAATGCGCAGTCATGATGTAAACTTCGTTTATTCCAAAGCCTAATCCTATATGGAGTATCATGTCAAGAGCAAAGAATGACAGCGTCATCCACATTAACTTACTGCGCTTTCCAGCCCATATACCACACAAGAAAAGTAATACAATGAACGCTTCAATGACGTAATTAAAGAACCAATTATAGCTGACAAAGACTGGACGATCACGCATCACATCCCCTAAGGTGTAGCTCTGGTGTAATTGTAAAGACTCACCAAAGAGATTCTCCACAATGGTTTTACTACGTGAGGTGGTTATGTCTGTCCAATTTAAGAAAGGCTGTTTACTGACTGGATCACCCGAGTGGGCATAACGTGGAGCACTATACTTTACCTTTAATTGTGCCTGTCGGTGCCTTTTCCATAACTGGTCGAACACAGCCTTCTGTTGCTTATTATCTTTGATATGAGTCGTGTCACAAAAGGCTGTCCATAATCTAGTTCTATCTTTCTTTACTGCTTGTCTCTCACTCATCTTGCGCTCTTTAACGCTATCAGCAACGAATGTTTTATACTCCCAAGCACCAAAGAACCATATAAGAACAGCTGGTAAGACAACAACAAAAATAAGGTTGTAAGGGCGAAAGAAACGCTTTCCTTTTGAGAAGAAGTCAGCAAGATACACCTTTAATCCATTATTGAGAGAAACGCCAGCAGTGAGTAGAAAGAGGATAATTGCTTGTTTCTTCTTTAGCGGTTTGCCCTCTGCCATCTGTTTACCAGTAATGTATATCACTAGGAGAAGGAGGAAGAGTGACAGTATGAAATGGTCTGGTGAGACAGCAGCCAATAGCACATAAGCAAAAGAGAAGAGCAAAAAGGCAATAACAGCAGACTCTCTTTGTGATAGATGGAGCAGGTCTTTACCAATTCTCATCATCAATAGGAAAGCATAGAACGAACTAATAAGAAGAACGAAAGCAACTAAGAATTGCACACAATTAACACCTAACCAACTTGTCAACCCATGGTTAATAAGATACAAGGGATAATAGAAGAAAGCCAGTAAAGGGTGCCTATGCACATCGTAAGCTGTCGACCAATCGGTGACAACACAATAAGTTAATGGGTCAAAGCCTGACACATGGAACCAGTCAAGGAAATTCTTACGATAATTCGAAGAAACTACCGAAAACACCGAATAATATGGTACGATGACTGTAGCCTGCATAATAATCTGCCATAGAAGAAACAGACAAGCAGGTAGACGTTCTGCCTTTCTTACTTTTATAAACTGAGCCCACATATTATGATATTAGATATTTGAATGTTTGTCCTGCATTATATATCCACAAATAAGCCGTCAGTAGAATGAGTGTTACACGCATGATTCTTTGCCAATTCATCGGTAATCTTTTCAACAAGAAACCATAAGCTATTGGGATGATAAATGCCCATCCTGCTGTCATAATATATACTTCCGTAATACCAAAACCAAGGATGAGATGCAAAGTGATATCGCATGCGAACCATGCAAGTAACATCTGGAAGAAGCGTTGTTTACGGCTAATAACAATGCCAATAACGAACAATAAGACGACAAAAGCCTCCACTATATAATTCAAGACCCAGTTATAAGACACAAAAACAGGTCTATCCCATGACACATCTTTCAATAGATAATGCTGGTGAAGTTGGATGGATTCACCAAAGAAGTTCTCTACCAACGTTGGTACTCGTGGTGTAGATACATCCATCAACTTAGTTATAACCCCATCACCAACAGGTTGTCCGAGATGTGTACGTTGCCATTCATTACGCTGTCGATTATGCTCTAAAACTTTTTGCGGGTCTTTCTTTAGATTCTCCTTTTCGATATGATGGATAACAGCCTGTTGTGGTACTTCTAATAGGTAGTACTGGGATTGCTGAATACCAAGCAACAATAAGAAGGGAAGAATGACTCCTATGATGATAAACTTAGTAGAGAATATCTTCTTTCCATTGGTAAATAGACCTGCTAAAAGCGTCTTTGCACCATTGGAAGTAGCCATCCCTGCAGTGAAGAAAGTTAGTACTAGAGATTGCCAAGGCGTCAATAATAGTCCTTTCTTCATCTTCATTCCTGCAATATAAAGCGTCATTGAAAGCAACATCAGCGATACGATGAAGTGATCGGGTACCATTGAAGGAATAAGGATATGCCCAAAAGAGAAGAGCAAGAGCGTTAGCAGTGTGGCATCCTTCTGCTTCATCTCCATCACTTCACGAAAGACACGATACATAAAGAGTACTGCATAGAAGGCTGAAAAGATGATAATAGCAGCCATGAAATACACAGCAAAGTTATAACCAAAGGTTTGTATGAGCCAATGATTCAATAGATAAAGCGGATAAAGGAACGTTAAGTAAAGTGGATGACGACTAGTTTCAAAGTGAATACGCATCCCAGAGATGGTTATCCACGACCAGTTATCATATCCAGACATACGGAAATGCTTGGTAAAAATGCTCCAGAAACCTCCATGTGCACCCATTGTATAGGTGTGATAATGGCTTGCTATTAATAAGCCATTAAACAGAATGAACACAAGAAGCATGGAAAGAGCAAGCCAACGTTCCTCTTTTCTTACCTTAAATATATTGAATATACGCATTAAAAAACTGTTAATTAACCGCTGCAAAGGTACTAATTAAAGCAGAGCCAACCAAATGTAGTAATGTGTAAGTTACTTTCTATGCAAGAAGAAGCGCACCAATACGAAGTTAATTGGGACACATATAGCAAACATTGGAATCATGGCTATCTTCTTATCGAGCCCTAACATCAGAAAAGCATGCAATGTAAGGGTTTGCAGGAGATAGTTTACTATATGTGAGAAAACAAAACCTAAACCTCGTTTGGCAGTTGATTTAACACGGAAAGTATAGTGAGTTGAGGCGATATAATTAAAGGTGAAGCTCACAAAGTAACCAATAGTATTTGACAAGAGAGGCTGTAACCACAATAGCATAAGTAAATAGATACCATACTGGATGGCTGTTGCTAAACCACCAACAATGATGAATCTAACGATTTCACCGAGCTTCTTCTTATCTAAAACATCCTTTCTCATCCTATTCCTCATTCTCTCTAAAAGGCTTATAAAAGCCTTGATCGGCATAAGCTAATAGTTCTTTATCTCCACGACTATCGCCGAAAGCGATTAAAGTATAGGCATTGCGCTGTGGGAAGAGTGCTTGCAAGCGTCGCACTTTCTCTACTCCATAACAATTATTAGTAATGAATTTGCCCGTTAAACGGTTATTAAGAACTTCAATCTTAGTACCCACAACGATTATATTATTATCCATTTCATCGAAGAAAGGACGCACCCAGTTATCTATACTTGCGCTGATTATCACAACTTGAGCACCTTCCTCTATTGCTTTCTTTATTGTCTTCACTCCTTTCGGACGCAGGAGTTGCTTATTATGAAAGGCAAACTCTGTACAAAGATGGTTGAAATCATCTATCAGCATACCTTTAAAGAACCATGAGAACACCCGTTGTTTTGCCTTCCAATTAGGATAGAGTTTTAACTTCATGAGCACCAGTAAGGGAGAAAACAATAAGAATCCGAACAAGAAGGCAGTATTTCCTCTAGCAAAGCGAATGAACTCTAAGAGTGTATCCTTCGTCGTTAATGTACCATCGAAGTCGAAAGCATAAACCTTCTTTACCATCATCTGCCCCCCTTCTTATAGTACATAAATAATGAAAAGGAAAGCTAATCCAAAAGCCAAAACGACAAATTGCATGAAACGGTCATGCAACATCACCTTCGTCGGATCGCCACTTCTCTTATCAACAACAGCGATTTGGATATAACGCAATAGACCAACAAGAACAAAAACACTGGTCAGATAGAGGTAATCCGTGTGGAAGTTATGTATTGTCTCAGGGCTAACAGTGTACATGATATAGCACACGAGGGTCACACTAGACGTTATTGTTATTGCTTGATTGATGAAAGTTAGGTTGTAACGAATGGTGTTTTGGCGTGGTGCATGCCCTGTTTCATTCATTCTAACGACATCATCTCGTCGCTTAGCAAAGGATAAGAAGAGCATGAGAAGAAAGGTCATTAGGACGATCCACTTACTTAGATGAATGCTTGTAGCATATCCACCCGCAAGGATTCGAAGAACAAATCCAAAGGAAACAACACACACATCAATGATTGCATACTGCTTCAACTTTAGGCAATAGGCTATATTTAGGATCCAATAAAACAAGATTACGAATGCTGTCTCCAGTTGGTTGTGAGGCAACAAAAAGGTCGAAAGCATCGAAAGAATGAACATCAAGAACATAAGTATATAACCTTGCGTGATACTGATTGCACCTGACGCCAAAGGGCGATGGCACTTCACAGGATGTCGCCTATCGTCATCTACATCGACAATATCGTTCAGACAATAGATAGAAGAGGCTGCAAAACTGAAACAAAGGGCTGTGACAAGTCCTGCATAAACGGATTCTATATGCAATAACGCACCTCCGAAAAAGACAGGAAGGAGTACTACAAGGTTCTTAACCCATTGATGTGGGCGTATTAAACGGATGAGATTCTTCATTATTTCAGCTTATTCTCTAAGGGTGTTATAATTCTTTCTAACAACTGATGGACAATCCATGCAGCGCATAAGGTTATGCTGGTAGTTAATAAGAAGGTGGGCCAATATGTCCAATGGAGCTGTTCCACATACGCTAATACAAAATGGTCATGGATAAGATAAGCCTCTAGACTTAACGTACCAACAAACTTGAAGGCCTTATTGATGGCTACTGGTGTACGACGGAACACTCGATTCAACAATAAGATGGTTGTAATTGTAAGCGGAATATATAACATTCTCTCTTGAAAAAGGGGGAATTGACCATGCTTCTCTTGCTCTAAAAAGATGCTAGAAGCCAATGCCATGATGAATATTAACCATATCATCCATATTGAAGTACCATCCATTGTATCTTTCCGTTGCACAGATGCAGCCATATTAATGCCTATGAAGAAGATAGGAACCCTACTCCAAAAAATTTCCAAATGCCCGACTGCATTATTAATGGGTGTAACGTATTGTACTAATATGCACCACATCAACATCACAACAGGCAACCATTGGTAAATGGGGTGCGTGAGGATGAGCTTCATGTAGAATGGACTCAACAGGTAAAGGAGCATAATTGCAGGGATATACCAGAACGTTAACTCGTCATGTAACCAAAAGTCCCAATTAATCAAGATATCTCCTATCAAATCAATAATGCTTACGCTATGTCCACTATGTTGTACAAAGGATAAGTCGAGGTAATCGGGAATATAATACAAAGAGGCTAAAAGCAACCAAGTTGGATAAATGCGTAAGAACCTACGAGTGAAGAAGTGGGACAAAGAGGGGCGTTTGGTCCATGAGAACCAAAGTCCCATACCACTAAGAAAAAGGAAGATATCAACACCGATATTACCCATTCTTCTCAATCCAAAGAACATGTCTTCACGAGGTAACCCTACATGGAATAGGATTACAAAGAGCATGGCTGCACCCATTAACTCACCTCGATAGCGGCTGATATTAGCCAATTCTATGTCCTTTATCTTCATATCTTTTCTTCGATGAATCCGTTAATTTATTACTTATAATTCTTTAGTCGAGGGCTGGGAATACGCTTCATTAATTCTTTAAAGAACCAAGCTAGGCAGATGGAACTGATAATATAGAGTAGAAGTCCCGTCCAGTAATCCCCTTCACGAGACAATGGTATAAAGATCTTACGCGTGATGGGATGACAAACAAATAGGGCTGCTGAAATGCTACCAACCCACGTAAGCATTGCCATAAAGCCCGTCTTATATTCTTTTTGTGCAACTTGCAATCTACTGGCTAGCTTTACAAAACTAACAGAAGCTATACAAACAGCCAACGGAACGAAGTACCATGTGATGTAATTAAAGCTCATCAAGACGATAGCAAATAGTGAGAGAAGAAACAAAACAAGGTGAGTTGCTGTATTCAAAGGGCGCATATAACGAGCATAAAGCACACCAAAACCAAATGGGAGCATACCTCCAATAAAGTTATAACGCCATCTATTCAAGGCTTCCCCCTCGGGGTCACAAGCTAACTGGATGACTGCACAGATAACGATTAACAATACATTCCATAGCCAATGACGCCGATAAAGGCAAAGCCGATAAACAATATAGAACTGAATCATCAGTCCAAAGAACCAGTAAGGACCGGGCCATATAATGTCATCAGGGTGTGGCAATAGGTTATTAAAAAGTCCCATTTGACCGATAATATCCATCACTGCATAATGATGTGGGCTCGGTGTAATAGCATCCAACATGGTAAATGCAACAAAACCAACTATCATCATGCTGAATAACTTTAGCCAATGATACTTAATAAAGCACCAAACTGGTAACTTTTCCTGCATGGGTTGGCAATCTCCCTGTGGCACTTCCCTCTGTTGCTCATACTTCATTGTCAATCCATAAGCCGAAAGGAAGAGGAAAACAGGAACTCCATAATGACCGAAAAAAGACAGAATATGAAAGAAGAAGAGCGTATCCAACGGACTATGTACCACATGATAGAACCAGTTAACATTCTCTTGAAAATACTGATACTCGTTCTCCTTCACCACAGGAGCTAGCCAGTGGCAATAGTTATGGAGGAATATTCCTATGATGGCAAGGCCTCTCAAGGCATTACACTCTGCTCTTGTCAAGAGTTCTCTTTTCATTTCTTTGCTTCAACAAGTTTATCGTAATCGGTCGTATTCTTTAATAATCGAGGTCGTCTCTCATCATACTTCGAACTCAAAATATTATATTCAGCATGATAATCCTTCGTATGGATGCCTGCTAAATACAATAACATGTGAGGCAAGGCATCTGTCATAAAACGACGATTCTTCGCTGCTTTGATCTCACGGAACACTTCTGGATGATTTGCAATATACTTCTTTGAACAATAAACCCAGAATGGTATCTCGAATTCAAACCTAGCCAAATCATAGTCAATAGCGGCTGAATGCTTCCTACAAATAAAGCCTCTATTTCCTTCGTAACACTCTTCTCCATGGTCAGGCATATAAATGACGATGGCATCTTGGTTCTTGAAACGTTTGACGATTTGGTTTACTATTGAGTCATTGTATAGTATTGCATTGTCATAATGCGCCAAGACGCTACGCTCACTCACATTCAGATCACTCCGTTTGTTGGTATAATCATCTGCATGAAAGTGTCTTCTATCGCTTGGATAGCGTTGTTTATAAGCCACATGTTGCCCAATTAGATGAAAGATGATAAGGTTATGATCGGTACTCTGCTGCTTCTCTTTTTTATCGAAGTCATCGAGCAAACCACTATCATATTGATATAATTGATCATTACGAGTATCAAACATGGCTTGAGAAAGCTCTGGATGATTTAAGAAGAAACCGCCACTAAAATCATAAACAGCCTCCTTTGCCTTTGGTAAGAACTGATTGGTAATGAATGTCACATGGTAACCAGCCTTACGGAAAAGCTCTGGGAAGAGAGGATAATCGCACCACTCGCCTTTCTCTCCGACCACATGTAGAGAAAAGACATTCTTAAAGACAAAGCTAGTAAGATTCCATGGCGATACAACATCACTGAATGGAACGAGTAAACCAGACTTCTGTAACTTTATCTGTCGAGGCGTTGTTGGCATGAAGTAACCATACTGTTGCGAATGATGTTTGCCATAACTTTCACCGATGATAAGGACAATATTAGGCGATTTAAACGTACAACTATCCACTTTCACCTTGTCTTTTGCCTCAATCAATCGGTCTATCTGCTGTGAAGCTAACTCATTTGCAAAGATGCTAAAGGCAAGTCTATACACGGGAAGATAGAACTGTGCGCAATCACTTGTGGTCAGTTCATGTTCGACAGAACCTATCGTATCCATCGAGAACATCTGTACCATTTCCTTCTTATTATGCGCAGAAGTACAAGCAGACCACACCAATAAGCCCAAACTTAACGCTCCTAATACTGGTTGAAGACGATTAATACCTTTGCAAAGAACCGCATAACTCTTCTGCAACTTATCAGGTAACTGCATCCTTACTTTGCCCCAGAAAGCACAAAGAATATGGATAAGCATAATCAACAGAACCAGCCCGACACCAGAAAAGAGTAGATCAGCACTGAAGTAACTACTAAAGAACTCACTTGCTTCTCTCCCATCTGTTTCCCCTACAAGCAGCAACATTGAAGGGTTTAATGTCGATTGGAACTTCTCCCAACAGAATGCATCTGCCATCGTCGTTACATAGGCAATAACATATAAGAAAGCACGAATCCATCGACGTACACGTATCGGGATGAATGTAAGCAATAGACATACAACGTACAAATCAAGGAAGAGTTCTAACCAAAGATTACCATAGACACAAGCATCCGGATTGTCTCTTGGCAACTCTTCATACGTGACTAACACACCGATGAGATACATGAAGAAAAAGAATCGGGCATTCTCCTTAATAGGCTGATACACCTTATTTAATAAGCAAGCTACACTTCTCAAAATTTTCATATACACACTTTCATTTCCTTGCAAAGTTAACTTAAATTTATGATATGTCAACTTTTAACAACAGAATTAACATTATACTCTTTATATAAAGGTGCTTTTTCCAATCTCAATATACCCAATAAATAAAGTGACAAGGGCGCCTCATGTATACTTCAAAGGTAACAAGTAGACATCATAAAGATACTTTTCATCACGACACATAACTGACCATTTCAATTACACAAAACACCTTCTTATTCTTTTAACAATAACCTTTTAAATTAACAGAATCAACACCTTGTGATTATAAAACTTACAAATTAGAAACAAAAAGCATTATCTGGAAAAGAATACTGACCATATTGACAACTAAAAGGAAACAAAAATTCTCTATATTTGTACCAATAGACTAAAGGCATAAATACAATCACTTAACGAGCACAAGACCTACGTCACAAAAATTATCAGATAATTAACAAGTTAGAGAGAACTAATCCCAAATAATAACTAAATATGAACCAAATGAGAAGAACGAATTTTCTATTACTACTTTTGCTTGGCTTATTCCAAGTAACAAACATTCATGCCGTGGTAAAGGGAGACCGAATTACCACCTATGGTAAAACTTATGTCGTGACTGCAAAACGTGATGCTGGCAACGGACACCCTGCAGCTTACGAAGTTGCTTTTATATCCTCTGGTCTTATGACTGTGAATATTCCAAGAGAGATACAGGACACTGCAAAGGAACACAAATGGAAAGTTACAGCCATTATGGACAATAGTCGTGTACCGAATGCAACATCTGTTACGATCCCAAACACTGTACGAACGATAAATGCCAATTGTTTGATAGGTAAGAAACTCACAACTATTCACATTCCTGAATCTGTAACAAACATCCAAAACGGAGCCTTTGCTTTTACCTCCGCGCTAACATCCATCACTGTAGAAACAGCCAACCCCTATTATTATTCACAAGATGGCGTACTCTACTCAAAGGAAGATTCGGGCAATAAATGCCTTGTTGCTTACCCTGTAGCAAGGCAAGGAACAGACTACCATATCCCCGATGGAATCGTTGGTATTCGTCCCAATGCATTACAATGGAGCCAGTTTTTAGAAATAGTATATCTACCTAGTACACTTACAGAATTACCTGCGGAAGATGGATACAATGGTTTTACGAGTGCTTTGAAACTAAAGGCTATACAGGTTGATGACGCTAACCCGAAGTTTTCAAGTGTAGATGGAGTCATCTTATCTAAGGCAAAGACAGAGCTTGTTGTCTATCCTAATGCAAAAGACGACGACCCTTATATCATCCCTTCTACTGTCATAAAAATCCTTGAAGGGGCTTTTGGTAGAGTATGCAATATCAAGAATATCGTAATGAATCCACCGCTAAAAGAGATTGGTAAAGAAGCTTTCAAAGATTGTGTACAACTCTGTTCTGTCTCCATTCCTGCTTCTATCACTAAGATTGAGAATGGTGCTTTTTCAGGGGCATACAAGGTAAATAGCTTCCATGTTGATAGTGAAAATCAAGTCTACAAAACCGATGAAAAGGGAGTTATCTACACATTGAATGGAGAAGAACTTGCCCACTTCCCTGCAGGATTAAAGGGGTCTTACAAGACATTACCGACTACTAAGAAGATCCTTGAAGATGCCTTTAAAGGTGCGCCGAAGATCGAAAAGGTTGTATTTAATAGTGGCTTGGAAGAGATAGAGAAAGACGCTTTCCAATACACCACATCATTAAAGGAGATAACCTTTGCTGCACCAGCCACAATTACTAAGATTGGCACCTTTTCCTTCACAGGTGCAGCCTTGGAGTCATTGACCTTACCCTCTTCCTTAAAGTCACTTGAGTGGTCGGCTTTTGCTAATTGTAGCAAGTTACAAACCGTAAAGATTGATAATGGAACGAAGTTAGAAACACTTGGTCGCGAGGCTTTCGCCAACTGCAATAGTCTTGAGTCATTCACTTTTGAAGGCAATAGTTATGCAGAAACGATTGGTAGCAACGCTTTTAAAGGCGATAGCAAACTAAGCAGTTTCACCTTTCCTGCTAAAGTGAAAACCATCGAGGAAGCAGCTTTCAATGGATGTGAGAATCTAACATCTATCACCTTTCCAACCAATGCAGAGATAACAACCATTGGTAAAGGTGCTTTCCAAAATGCGCTTGCATTAACAGGTATTGAATTACCGGCTTCAGTAAGAACCATCGAAGAGTCTGCCTTCAATAGTTGCCAAAATCTGAAAGAGATAAAGATTCCTGCACAAACAAATAACATCAGTCCACAAGCCTTCCAATTCTGTGGCAAACTAAAATCAATCACTGTTGACGAAGATAACCAGACCTACTCTAGTGTGGACGGATTCCTCTTGAGCAAGGATAAGCACACTCTCATCTCCTTCCCTCCAGGAAAGGCTGACACTTACTATACCCTCTTGCCTCCTACTATTGAGAGGATTGGAGACTACGCATTCTACTATAATAAGGATCTTGAAAACATCACTCTCCCTGAGAATGTCACGAGTATTGGACAATATGCATTCGACAAGTGTGCAAAGTTGAACACGATTGCTTTCCTCAACAAAACACCTATTCAAGAGGTAAATATTGGACACAAGGCTTTCAATGAAGAGAACATCGACAAGTCAAAGATTGATATTAGTGTGCGTCAAGATGCTTACAATTCCTACAACATAAATACATTTTGGAATGCTTTCCACCAAGTAATTAGTTCTTTCAAGACTGATAAAGGGTATGGAGCAACCGAATACTTCATTCTCTCAAAGAAGGCTGTAATGGTAGTCGATGTGCAGAGTGACGTTTTCACCTATGTTGTTCCTCAAAAGGTTCAAGCCCCTAACATTCCTAATCATGACTATGAGGTGCGTCTATGGAACGACCGAGCAATGGCAAACAACAACACCAATATACAAGAAGTAGTATTTAATAGCCAACTTGATTACATGGGGATTGATGCTTTCAAAAACTCTAATGGAACAACAACTGTCACTACTCTCTTCTTCACAGGTAACCCTCCTAAAGATATGAGTTCTAAGAAGTGGGACTTAGGAACTGCTTACTCGGAATTCGATAACCATATAACAAAGATCTATGTAAAGAAGACTAAAGTTGAAAACTATCGATCAGCTATAGGATGGACAGACTATGCTAATCGTGTTGACTATCAGATTAAAGACTTAAAGATAACTCACAAGTATGGTACTTTCTCACGTGAGTTTGATACCGACCTAAACGATTACTTCCGCACGAAAGGAGCCTGTAAACTAGCTGCATTTGTCGCTTCTGGAACTGGTATTGTAGCTGGTCATGCTGACTATAACAGCAATAAGGCGGATAAGATAGTAGTCATGCGCAGTATTGATGGATATGGTGGTGTACCTAACGACTATGGTTATCTTCCTGCCGAGACTGGAACTCTTTTAAAGATATTAGATATAGAGACTTTGCCCTACGATTACTATTACACCATCGGAGAAAAGGATCAGAACTCTTATAACATAACGTCAAATATTATGCAGAAAGTTACAGAGAAAGGACGCACTATCACAGCTGGCACAATCCCTCTCTATGTCATCCATGCCAATGAAGGAATCTTCTATAGAGTTCCAACATCTGTTGATATGCCTGTTCATAGGGCTTATGCATTGATTCCCTACACTGCAGGTCATACCAAAGTGAGCTTTATGTTTGAAGGAGAAGAGCAACTCAATAGTAATCCTACATCTATCAACAACATACAGACAAACGACTTTAATAATACACCTTATTACAACCTCAATGGTCAACGGGTAGAGAAACTACAACGTGGTGTCTACATCCATCAAGGGAAAAAGGTGGTTGTTAAATGATTAAAGTAATGGACTTCATGTCTATTCTACTTATTGAGAATACAAAAATTAACTGATAACAAACAATCAATAACAGCCATCATGAAAAAGAATACATATATAACTCCGCAAATAGAACACATCATATTACCAACTGAAGCTATGATGCTGACAGCAACGCCAGGTGTTTCTAGCCAACCATATAACCCAAGTATTCCCGTAGGAGCTAAACCCATTCCCTTCGACGAGGATGAGATTGCCCCCGAACCAACGCATTACTCTCTATGGGATGAGGCTGAGTAATAAGACCAACTATACCCCCTTATCTTCTTAAAGAGTGTTCTTGTATTAGGAAAATAGATTAAAAATTAGCAGGAAACAAACTAATATTTTAAGATTTATAATCTATTTCTCTAATACAAGAGTACTCTTTTCTATGTTAACAACGGGCATCCATGAACATGGATAAGCGTATTTTGTAATTGTGTAAGTTCCATTGTTTCTTTATTTTAAAGTTTCCAAATACAAAGATAAGAAAAATATGGGCTTACACACTTTTTTAAGACAGTACCGCCATTATGTTTATCTTGTTATTATGATATTTAGGAAAATCACAAAATCACAATCACAAAATCACAAAATCAATTATGGTAGTATCATGCTTTTTCTTTATGTAGATAATATATCATTATGTATTATTATTTATTAATAAGGTATTATATTATATTAGGAATCCCTTTTACACATTGAAAATCCTTTTTGTGATTTTGTGATTGTGATTGTGTGATTGATATGATTGATTGAACTTTATCCCATTAGGCAAAGGGCAAAAAAACAAATCATTCTGTCTTATCGTTCCTCATTCTTCATTTGTTTATCTCTCTGTAACATAAGTTATTACAGAGCCATTTGCAATACTTGTTATCCCAGTACCTCGAAAAACTAATGTTTTCTTAAAAATTCTACTTACCTTTGCAGCACAGAAAAGAAAAAGAAGCACCATCCTCTACCTCCAACCGCTGACTCTTAGCCTCTACCTAATGCATGAAACAGCTACAATGGAAGAAAGTCGTAAGTTCAAATGTTAATGATTAAAGTTCAAAAAGGTTAGCATTAATAGGCTCAGAGGTTAGTGTTAACAGGCTTAAAGGTTAGTATTAATGAACAATAGGTAAAATAATGAAATTCAAAGACCAATGCAAGAAACCTATGTCTAGGTTTATACAGATATTAAAAACTGATTTCATCCATTCAAGGGGTTCCACAGAGTCATAATAGAGAAAAGTAAACACACGACAAAAGGGCTTGATTTATCTAACTTGGATTCAAAGGCTACATCGAAAAGAACCTCTTTCAAAGGCATTTCGTTGACGAAATACAGCTTATTACTAAGTTGAAAAGTAACATAGAAGGAGCTTTAATGAGTGTTTCTGACAGGCTTTTACTCAAAAAAGAGCTATTATAGAAACTGTGAATGATGAACTTAAAAACATTGCACAAGTAGAGCACTCCAGACATAGATGCTTTAACAAATTCATCGTCAAATTGTTAGGAATCATTGTCGCCTATTGCCTGTTTCCCAAGAAGCCGTGCATCAATCTACAAAGAACCATTGACACACAGCTTGTATTGTTCAGAATTCGTCGAACTCACATTATTTAACACTTTACTGCCTCATTTAGATAGATTAATACCCCATTAAAATCATCGTGTGTCAAACAAAGGAAATCATTAATAAGAGAAGAAGAGTCTATTACTTAAAACAAAACTAACGATTCGTATTATACCTAAAAAGGAAATAAAAAAACAATAAAGGCAATAAGTGTGCCTAAAAGGGAAACTTATTTCTATTTGAAGAAAGACGTATGTAAATAATTGTAAATACCTTTGCAACGACAAAAACCACTCACGTTTAGACGTAAGGATTAAGTTAGGATAAAAGCAAACAATCGTAGGATAAAAAACAAATAATCACTAGTTAAATAATTAATATAGATTTACTTAAATTATGAGAAAAATTAGATTCTTGTTGTTTGCATTGCTTGCATTGCTGTATGTGACCAATGTAAATGCAATTGTGAAAGGTAACCAGTTCACTCGAGATGGTATTACCTACGAAGTAACCCTTATGCGCCCAGCGGGCAATGGCTTACCTGAGCTCAATGAGGTTCAAGTCGTAAGTTCCACTGTAAGTGGTACTTTAACAATTCCACAAAGTGTTAAGGACTTAAACAATCAGTACACTTTTCAAGTTACTGCCATTGGTTCTGCTGGTACATACACCAATGTGACCGCAGTTAATTTGCCAAGTACGCTTAAGTCTATCAAAACAAATGCTTTCTCGAACTCGCAGATTACAACCATCAACATTCCTGCAGGAACCGATGATATCTATAATGGTGCATTTGCTCAGATAGAGAATCTTACGGCAATTACTGTTGATGCTGGTAATTCTAAGTATACAGCAGAAGATGGAGTCCTCTATGAGACTAATAGCGGTAATAAGTATTTGAAAGCTTATCCTGTAGCAAAGGCTGGAACAACATTCACAGTTCCTAGTGGTGTGTATGGTGTTTCTACTAATGGTTTCCAGCTGGCTAAGAATTTAACAACTATCAATCTTCCTGCTTCTATTCAGGATTTACCAACTTCTGCAGAAGCTAATGGTTTTACATCAGCTAAAAAGCTTACAGCTATCAAGGTTGATCCTGCTAATACGAAATTCAAAGATGAAGATGGTGTTGTCCTAACACAGGATGGCAAGACATTGGTTGCATACCCATTCGCAAGACATGGAGTTGTAAACCCAGCTTATGATGGTCCTTTAGTAACAATGCATCCGGGCGAGGTTTATACAATACCAGCCTCTGTTGAGACCATAGCCAAGGGTGCTTTCGCTCAGGTAAGTGAAATAACAGCAGTAAAACTGAACAATGTAAAGAAGATTAGCGCAGGTGCATTCTACTCTGTTCGTAACTTAAGAAACGTTGAGTTGGGTGCTTCTGTTGAGACAATCGAAGATGGTGCTATCACTGGCTCACCTGACTTTACTCGTTTTGCTGTTGATAGCAATAACCCAAACTATACTGCTGATGCAGAAGGTATTATCTATACAAAGAACAAGGAAGAGCTCGTACTCTATCCTTCAGGTAGAGCTGGTGAATATTCAACCTTACCTACTACAAAGAAGATTCGTAAACGTGCATTCTACTATGCACAGAAGGTTACAAAAGTAAACTTCAATAGCGCATTAGAGGACATTGATAATGATGCTTTCCAGGTTACTACAGCTCTTAACGAAATAACTTTCGCAGCACCTTCAAGCTTAAAGAGAATTGGAACTTGGGTGTTCTATATGTCTGGCTTAACAAAGTTGGAATTGCCAGCATCTCTTAAAGAGATAGGGTCATCAGCATTCCGTGCTAATAACAATTTGAAGACTGTTACAGTTGCAAATAATTCTCAATTGGAGTCAATCGGTACTTATGCTTTCTATAGTAATAGTAATCTTGAATCATTCACTTTCGAGGGTTCAACTGCTCTAAAGACTATTAGGGGAAACGCTTTCTCTAATGATACTAAGCTTGCAAGTTTCGATGTTCCTGCAAATGTTGAAACAATTAATAAGGCAGCTTTTGAAGGAACAACTTCTATGAAGCATGTTACATTCCAGGCTCCTGCGAAGATTAAAACGATTGGAGAGGGTGCATTCCAGAATGCTAGCGCCTTGGAGAATATCGACCTTCCTGAAGGTTTGTTAGAAATTAAAAAGGATGCATTCAACAAGTGTACGTCATTGACAGAGATTGGTATTCCTTCTACTGTAACTACGATTGACCCAACAGGTTTCCAGCAAGCTGAGAATTTGGAGAAGTTTACTGTTAATAAGAATAACACAGTTTATTCAAGCGTTGACGGCTTCTTGTTGAGCAAGGATAAGAAGACATTGGTTTCTTTCCCTCCTGCAAAGGCAAACACTTACTACACACTATTGCCTCCAACCATTGAGACAATTGGTGCACAGGCATTCTATGCTATCAACAAGTTGGAGAATATTACCATCCCAGAGAAGGTAAACAGAATCGAGAAGTTTGCATTCGACCAGCTTGTGAATTTGAATACTATTGCTTTCTTGGGTAAGCACCCAATCCCTGCTGCAAACGTAGATCCTTCAGCATTCAATCCAGACAATGTACATCCAAATACAATTGACCTTAGTGTACGCAAAGGTTCTGAGAGCGAATATGCAGCTAATAATGTATGGAAAAAGTTCCATCAGGTAGGAGTTTCATTCTTTGAAGAAACAAATGGTGCTGGTAATGGCGAGACAGAATATTTCCCATTGTCACGGAATGCTGTAATGATTGTTGGTACAAAGGCAGACGTATATACTTACGTTGTACAGCCTAAGGTAACAAATCATTTGGACACTAAGCCATATGAGGTTCGCCTTTGGGGTGACTATGCATTGAACGATAACACAACTAACATTGAAGAGGTTGTCTTCAAGAACACACTTGATTATGTTGGAATTGATGCTTTCAAGAAGCATGATGGCACTTCAACAGTTAAGCGCATCTACTTCACCGCTACTGTTCCTACAAAGGATATGAGTGCAACGAAGTGGGAATACATTGATAACGATGGTCACTATACTCAGAATGAGTTTAGCTCAGACTTGAAGATTTACGTTAAGAAGTCAGCTGAGAATGATTATAAGACTGCTACCGGTTGGGGACGCTATAAAAAGCAAATCTCTTATAAGATTCCAGGTGAAGTAACAATTCAGAACTTGTGGGGTACTTTCGCTCGTGAGTTTGATGCTGACCTTGGTATTTATAACCGTGAAACTGGTAAGGGTAAGGTTGCTGCTTTCGTAGCACAGAAGTCTGCTGACGTAAAGGTTGCTGACCCTGTTCACACATTCGGTATCTATAAGTTCAAGGTTGAGAGTATCGATATGCACGAAGGAGTATCAGGTGATGGTGATGAATCTTATGTTCCTGCAGACAATGGTGTACTCATCGAGGCTAGACAAGGTCGTACATTGCCAGCAGACTTCTACTACGCAATTGGTGAGAAGGACAACAAAACTTACACTATCACCAACAACATGATGACAGGTGTTACTGTAAAGAAGGCTGTTGTTAACTCAACAACCGCTGATCCTCTCTACGCAATGTCAAAGAGTGAAGGTTTGTTCAAGTTAATCAAGCCAGGAACTTCTTTCAACTTCCCTGTTCACAAGGCATACGCAAAACCACAAGATAACTTCAGTGGCGCTGCTAAGGTTCAGCCAGTCTTTGATGAGGAAGATAACAATGATGTAACAGGCATTGAGAACATTGAGAATACGACAACAACTGACAACAATGTTTACTACAACTTGCAAGGTCAGCGTGTAGAGAATCCACAACATGGTGTATTCATCCACAATGGAAAGAAAGTTGTTTTAAAATAAACATTAATAGTATCTTCATTCTGTAAGGAGTGTTGTTCTCTGTACTACACATCGCCAGAAATGTATGCAGAGACAACACTCTAAACAGGGAAGGAACTTTATCCTAAGAGAATTAAAATCTATATTCTACATTTAAAGAGGACCATACAATGAGAAAGAAATTATATATAACACCTGCCATAGAATACATCGGCGTTGAATCAGAGACATTGATGTTGACAGCAACAGCAGCTCGTACAACGACTAATCAAGAAGCTGCAACAGGTCAGCAAGGTGGTAGCCCAATACCACAAAGTGGTTATGCCAGTGAAGGCGATGTAGGCGCAAAGGAATCACCATTCCTCTTTGACGAAAATTACTCAGTTTGGAACGATTAAAGCTAAAGAGTGACATCTATAACTTTTTTAGGTTAGGAGCAGATTCTTCATAAAGAGTCTGCTCCTTCGTTTATAGTGTGCGTCACAATAGTACATATTGTCAATGACAAAAGTACATATTGTGGGGCACAAAAGTATATATTGTCAACCACAAGACTAATAAAACCTCAGTCCTATACTGAGATACCCTAGGTCCTATACTGAGATACCCTAGGTATAGAACCATGATAACTTGAGTAATATTGAGAAGGGTGCTTAAAAGTTTAATAGGACTTGTAAGGCACGAGTTATACACCCGTAGGGCACGGAAGTATAACCCGTATCCCACGAAAGTACATTTCGTCGTTGTTAACAATTAAGCCTTTTGCTTAGCAAGTTTTCTTTGATTTAGAATTACAGGTTAGACATCTAAGCATTATTATGCCTTCGGAATATGTAAATTAAAGAACAATTAATTGTAAATTAGAAAAGGATTGACGTTTAAGTTAAAGTACAAATGCCCCGTAAGTATAAGTACGATTAACGTATAAGTTAGAGAACAAAGGTACTTTAAATATCATATTTAATCTCTTTAGACAATAAGTATTTAAGGAAATCACAATCTTTTATTATCTTTGCAAAAGATATAAGGAGAAGAGATGATAGAAACATTCAACACGGGGGAGACTCAAGAGAGTCTGAGACAGGAATATAATCCAGATGGTTCGGTGCTACGTAAAGCACAACTAAGACTATTGGATATGGCAATCTATCTACAAGAGACTGCACGAAAGATAGGCGTTCCTTGTAGGTTGGATGGTGGTAATGTGCTCGGTGCTCTGCGTCATGGTGGCTTTATTCCATGGGATGATGACATTGATATGGTGGTGAGCTATTATGATTTCAAGCGTCTTTGCGATTACCTCAAAGCCCACCCTCACCCTCAATATGTGCTGCAAGACAATGATACTGACCCTGGTTTCTATAAAGAATGGGCTTGCCTGCGCGACCTAAAGAGTGAGAATCACAGTCATGAAGCAAATGACAGCGAGAACAGAAGAGTGCATGAAGCACAAAAGTTTAGGGGCTTACATATTGATATCTTTCCTTACGAAGGATATATGATACCCTCTTTACAACGCCTTGCAGCTAAATTGTCAGTGAATCTCAACTTACAATTTGCTGGCAGATACCCTATGTTAGCACAGCTTGGTTACGATTTCTTACACCACATTGTGTTTCCTGGTTTCCGCATCCTCGGTAGACTCTTTGGCAATCCCGACCTATACATGCACTCATACGGAGCATGGTTTTATGAACAAAATCCACGTCAATACATGATTCCTCACAAAGATATCGTCTTCGAAGGATATACTTTTGAAGGGCCAGCTGACCCTGAAGGACTTTGTCGGATTGCTTATGGTAATTACATGGACTTGCCTCCAAAGGACAAGCGAGACAGACATAAGATTGATGTTGAGTTCAAGTAGGAAGCAAAGGAATAACTAATCTTCTAAAAGTAACGTATGAATATAGCCGTAATCTTCGCTGGAGGCTCAGGGCTCCGCATGCACACAAAGTCAAGACCGAAGCAGTTTCTTGACCTCAATGGTAAGCCGATTATCATTTACACACTAGAGTTATTCGATAACCATGAGGCTATTGACGCTATTGTTGTAGCCTGTATCGAGAGTTGGATACCCTTCTTAGAAAAGCAAATACGCAAGTTTGAGATTAACAAAGTGGTGAAGATTGTACCTGGAGGAAGTACTGGGCAAGAATCTATTTATAATGGTTTGTGTGCTACCGAAGAGTATGCACAAGAACATAAGACTGATGCAAAGCAGACAACCGTACTGATTCATGATGGTGTGCGACCATTGATTACGGAAGAGACCATCACCGATAATATTAATAAGGTAGAAGAGGAGGGAAGCTGTATCACCTGTATTCCTGCCACCGAAACCTTTATTGTAAAACAAGATGATGGCAATTTAGAGATTCCTTCACGTGCTAGATCACTTATTGCTCGTGCTCCACAGAGTTTCCGTTTATCGGATATCATGGCAGCACATCGGCGTGCTTTGCAGGAAGGAAAACATGACTTTATAGACTCCTGTACGATGATGAGCCATTATGGACATAAGGTGGCAACAGTTATCGGACCCATGGAGAATATTAAGATTACGACTCCAACAGACTATTTCGTACTGCGTGCAATGGTTCAAGTACATGAAGATCAACAGATATTTGGATTGTAAGAACGAGGAAGAAGATGAATAACATACTGAAAGAAGATATACAGCTCTTTGCGTCTCGGTTTGCTTTAGCCACAGAGTTAGAGGGTAAGACGATAGCAATAACTGGTTCCACAGGATTGTTAGGAGCTTGTATGGTGCGTTGTCTATTGGCTTTGAAGGCACAAAGAGGCATCAATTTACATGTTGTGGCAGTAGCACGAAATATGGAGAAAGCTGTTCGCCTCTTTGGAGAAGAGCGTGAGGAGCTCAGCTATTACCAATATGACTTCAGTTCAACGGAACCTTTCCAACCGAAGAGAAAGGTGGATTATCTTTTCCACTTTGCAGCCCCCACCGCATCAAAAGACTTCGTTGAGAAACCCGTAGAAACGATGAATACGGTTTATATGGGTATGCAGAATATCCTCAACTATGCTGAACAAGCAAAGTTGGAATCACTTGTTTTAGCCTCAACATTGGAAGTCTATGGTACGATAACAGATGACTCTACCCCACTCACGGAGGACAAACAAGGTTATTTGGACCCGATGGCAACCCGTAGTAGTTACCCTTTGGCAAAGCGTGCAGCAGAAGGGTTATGTCATAACTACGCTGTGGAGAAGCAAGTAAAAGTAAAGGTTGCACGATTGGCACAAACCTTTGGCGCAGGAGTTAGCAAACAGGACAATCGTGTCTTTGCGCAGTTTGCACGTAGCGTTATCCATAATGAAGACATCATCTTACATACAACAGGCGAACTAAGTAGGTGTTATTGTTATACGACAGATGCGATCAGTGCCATGCTTTATATCCTATTGAAAGGTGAAGACGGAACAGCATATAATGTGGCAAATGAAGCAACTTACATCTCCATTCTACAAATGGCAGAACTCGTTGCCGAGACTTTCAATCCTAATCATGTGCATGTAGTGATTGATAAACAAGAGGGTTTAGGCTATTCACCTACCACCAAATTACGCTTAGACACGCAACGGATACAGACATTGGGATGGACACCTTATTATAATATGAAGGATATGTTTGGTCGCTTAATAGCCTCCATGAAGGAAGAATAGATATGAGTAACTTATATAAAAGAGTAAAAGACAGTATCTTCCACACATATAATCGAAAGGATTTGAGTGCATGGGAACACACGCCGTCTACCCCACTCCCTATCTATGGAGTTTATCATGTTATGTTAGATACAGGTTGGACTTCATTAGTTAAAAGTCAGATAGAAAACCTCAAGAGAAGTGGTCTTTTAACTGCAACTAAGAAACTATATGTCAGTTGTATAGCCTCTAAACAAGCGGATGTGGCACTTCTGAAACAAATTATCGATAGTGATAAGGTAGAGATTATATCAAATAGTTCTGACCCAAAAAAGTACGAATATCCTGCATTAGAATATATCAGACAACTTGCAGAAAACGAGGAATGCTTGATTTATTACTTCCATTCTAAGGGTATATCATACCAGTCTATTACCACAAGAGATCGTCAATTTCATTCGTTCAAGCGCAAGATTGATGCGTGGAGAGAGCTCTTAGAATACTTTATCTTTGACAAGTGGAAGGTGGCAGTGAATGTGTTAACAGCTGGATATGACACTTACAGCTGCTATCGATGGCCTCCACGCAAATATACCATGTACTCTGGTAGCTTCTGGTGGGCTAAGTCCGATTACATCAAGAGACTCCCACATTTCGACAAGAACATCATCTCTACCAATCGATTCTACTCAGAGGTATGGCTTTTCGAACTGTCTAATCACAAGCAATTCTCTGCTTTTGACACGATTGTCGACCTTTATTTCGTTCGTATTCCACGTTCGATTTATGCTGGTGAAAGCCCTAAGGTTTGGGATAAGATTCGTTTCTCTCTCGTTTATAACATAAGGAAGATTGAGAAACATGTATTCAAGTACAACTATAAACAACGTTGTCAACAACGCTTCCAAAAGCTGAAAGAGGAAATATAAAACAACGACCTACACTTGTATAAATCCCCTGTTAAAATAATCAAAAGTATATTTTACAAACTTAGTATTCGTCAAAAAAGAGCTTTATAAGTAAAACAATTACTCATTTTTGGCTATCTTTGTAAACTATTCGTAGCTTTTTAATAGGATAGAAGATAATATTCAACACATAAAACATTAAGCACATGAAAGCAAGAATGCTATTTCTAGCGGCTTCACTCGTCGCCACCTCGGCATTTGCCCAGGAGTTGAAATCGGGTATAGACCGCAACAACATGGATCTAAATGTCAAACCGGGAGAGAACTTCTATGAGTATGCTGCAGGTAACTGGATGAAGACTCACCCTCTAGACAAGGAACATCCAATGAACGGCGCATTTGTTGATCTAGAAGAGTTAAACAACAAACGCATTCGAGAAATGGTTGAGGATTATGCCAAGAAACCACAGAAGAAGGGTACTGTAGCACAGAAGATTGCTTCTATCTACAATCTCTACATGGACAGCACACGCCGCAATCGTGAGGGATACAACCCTATTAAGCCCGTATTAGCTAAAGTTCGCGCTGCTAAGACACGCAAGGAACTCATCAAACTGATGTATGATCTTGACGAAAAGGGCTATAACACTTTCCCAGTAGGCTTTGGGATGACTACTGACGCCATGAATTCTAGCCGATACATCATCGGAGTTTCACAGTCAGGATTGGGTTTGGATCCAGAGTATTACACACAACCTAATGAACAACAAAAGGCTGTTGTGGCTGCTTACAAGAGCTTGAAGAATGACTACCTAAAGATGGTTGGCAATGCTCCAGCAGTTGCAAAGAAGAAGATGGAAGAGGCTTTTGCACTGGAGAATCGTATAGCAAAGGTTAGTTATGACCAAGTAAAATCACGTGACCCACAGGCTAATTACCATCCAATGACATGGGAACAACTCTTAAAGGATTACCCAGGTATTGATTGGAACTACATCTTAAAGATTGCCGGCTATCCTAATAATGGTGGTAAAGTGGATGTTGGTCAACCGGAACCAGTACATGAGGTAGAAAAGATCTTGGCTACAGCTCCACTCGATCAGTTGAAGGCTTACATGGAATTAGCTGTTATTTCAAGTTCTGCGGGTATGCTCTCTGATGCTTTCTCAAACCGTAAATTCGAATACACAAAAGTTGCTTATGGCGTTCAGCAGCAACAGCCACGTTGGAAGCGTGCCTTATCTTTCGTACAAGGTATTATGGGAGAAGCCGTTGGTAAACTCTATGTTCAGAAGTATTTCCCTGAAAGTAGCAAGGAAAGAATGATTCAACTTGTTAAGAACTTGCAATCAGCTTTTGCACAGCGTATCGAAGAGAATACATGGATGACAGCTGCAACAAAGGCAAAAGCACTCGAGAAGTTACAGGCATTCGACATAAAGATTGGCTACCCAGATAAGTGGCAAAACATGGATAGTGTATTTGTTATTGACGACGCAAAGTCACTTCTTGACAATGTAAAAAACGTACAAGAGGCTGCTTCAAAATATATTATCTCTAAGCGTTGGGGCAAACCAGTTGATAAGAAACTATGGCACATGACACCACAGACAGTCAATGCTTATTATGATCCATCAACGAATAGTATCAACTTCCCAGCAGCTATTCTACAGCCTCCATTCTTTGATCCTGAGGTTGATGATGCCGCTAACTATGGTGCTATTGGTGCAGTAATTGGGCACGAGATGAGCCACGGCTTCGACGATCAAGGTTGCCAGTTTGATAAAGAAGGAAACATGAAGAACTGGTGGACAGACGAAGACAAGAAGAACTACGATGCACGTACAAAGGTGTTAGTAGACTGGTTCAACCAGCAAGAAGTTATACCAGGACTAAAGGTAAATGGCGAGAAAACACTTGGAGAAAACATTGGTGATAATGGTGGTTTGAACGTTGCTTATCGTGCATTAGAGAATAGTATGGAGCAAAATCCGCTTACAGACAAGGATGGTTTCACCCCTTCTCAACGTTTCTTCCTCGCATGGGGTCGAGTATGGGCAAGCAATGTTGCACCTCAATTTGTTGCTTACATTGTTAATTCTGACGTACATTCTCCTAACGTAAGTCGTGTTAACGCAGCCCTACCAATGATAGATTCTTGGTATAAGGCATTCGATATTAAAGAAGGTGACAAACTCTTTGTCTCACAGGAGAAGCGTGCTCACATCTGGTAAGAGATGCTTTCTTTGATTTGAGATAACGCCTTCTTCAAACTTTAAAGAGCCTCTTCTCCTGTATAGAAGAGGCTCTTCTTGTATCCCAGCATTGCTGATCAATCCTATAAGATAGCATTATATAGGTCGCAAATGATGTCACTTGACTTTACAATCGAAGCCTTTGTTTTAGGCATATCTGTAATAAATTAACATAGATAAAATCAAATGACACTTATCAAATATTTGCTTATTACGAACAATAAATGAGGATATTTATCTATTAATTCCATAAAAAGTAGTATATTTGCAGGCGATTAAAAGGTGTAGCAACTACCGTTTAGGTAAAAACATTTACACGGATGGCAAAGAAAGTAAAGTTTACTAAGATGCATGGTGCAGGTAACGACTATATCTACGTTAACACACTAGAGAATAATATACCTGACCCTACAGCAGCAGCCATAAAATGGAGTCGCTACCACACAGGTATCGGTAGTGATGGGTTGGTATTGATAGGTAAACCAACACAAGCAGGTGCAGATTATCGTATGCGCATCTTCAATGCAGATGGTTCAGAAGCAATGATGTGTGGGAATGCAAGTCGTTGTATTGGTAAATATCTGTTTGAGAAAGGACTTTGCAAAAAGACAGAGATTAATCTAGAAACAGCCTCTGGCATCAAGGTTTTGCAGCTCCATTTAAATACGAACAAACAACAAGTTGATTCTGTAATTGTAGATATGCTCGAACCCAAACTTGACGTTCCTGCACAATACACAGGTATAGCACCCGACTTATCAGAATTCCACCTCCCCTTAATCAAGGGTGCAAGCGTTCATCCAACCTTCGTAAGTATGGGTAATCCACACTTCGTTATCTTCCTTGATAAGGAACAGATAAAGGATACGAATATGCTTATCAGCAATGCAGAACTCACAGAGTTTGGTCATAGTCTAGAGCATAATACAGCTTTCCCCGAGCGTTGCAATATCGAATTCGCTTGCTTGACAGCTAATAATCACTTGCGTACAAGAGTATGGGAACGTGGTAGTGGAATAACAATGGCATGTGGAACAGGCTCATGCGCAACAGCTACTGCAGCTATACTAAATGGACTTGCAGATAGGTCGAAGCCTGTTGAGATAGAGATGGATGGCGGAACATTAAGCGTAGAATGGCGTAAAGACAATCACATCTATATGAGTGGTCCCGCAGCATTCGCATATGAAGGAGAAATTGATTTATAGATATATACAACACAATGGCACATATAAATGAGAATTTCCTAAAGCTTCAGAAGAATTATCTCTTTGCAGACATTGCTAAAAAGGTAAGTGCTTTTAAAGAGTCACATCCTCAAGCAAACGTCATCAGCTTAGGCATTGGTGATGTGACACAACCACTAGCACCAGCAGTCATCGAAGCCATGCATAAGGCTGTTGATGATATGTCGACAAAAGAGACATTCCATGGTTATGGACCAGAAGAAGGATATCTATGGTTACGTGAAGCTATCGCTAAGAACGATTATCTGGCACGTGGGATTCAAATAGAACCAACCGAAGTCTTTGTCAATGATGGTGCCAAGAGTGATACGGGTAACATTAGTGAATTGATTCGTTGGGATAACTCCATGGCTGTTACTGATCCTATTTATCCTGTTTACATCGACTCTAATGTAATGATTGGACGTGCAGGGGTATATGAGGATGGACACTGGAGTAATGTCACTTACATGCCTTGTGATGAAGCTAATCAATTCGTTCCACAAATACCAGACCATCGTGTAGATATGATTTATCTATGCTACCCAAACAATCCAACGGGTATGGTCATATCAAAGGAAGAGTTAGCAAAATGGGTTGATTATGCTATCAAGAACGACTCTATCATACTCTATGATGCAGCATACGAGGCATATATCCAAGACCCAAATATACCCCACTCTATCTATGAGATAGAAGGTGCGAAGAAAGTTGCCATTGAATTTCATAGTTATAGCAAGACTGCAGGTTTTACAGGAGTACGTTGTGGTTACACTGTCATACCAAAGGAATTGACTGCCAAGACAGCTGATGGTCATCGTGTGGAAGTTGCTCCATTCTGGGATAGACGTCAATGCACGAAGTTCAATGGTACGAGTTATATCTCACAGAGAGCCGCAGAAGCAATCTATACAACAGAAGGAAAGAAGCAAATCAAGCAAACAATTGCTTACTACATGGAGAATGCACGCATTATGCGTGAGGGTCTGGTCGAACTAGGTTTGACAGTTTATGGTGGTGAGAATGCCCCTTACTTATGGGTGAAAACGCCGAATAATGCTCCTTCATGGAAGTTCTTTGAGGAAATGCTCTATGGTGCTCAAGTAGTTTGTACACCAGGAGTTGGATTCGGACAAGCTGGTGAGGGATTCATCCGACTTACTAGTTTCGGTAATCGCGAAGATTGTCTTGAGGCTATGACACGTATTAAGAAATGGTTGAAAGCATAAAGAGATAAAGTATAGCAAATAGGTGTTATACGGAAGAGAAAACTACTAAATCCTATTTTCATAGGATATTTTTAGTTACCAGTGGGACTTCATCGTGAGATGAGGTCCCATATTTTTTAAATGTTTAAGAGCCTTTGCTTGTAATAATTCCACATCTTTCTGTATCTTTGTAAACCAATAAAGTAAAACATTAAAAACTATAAAATTATGAATGTAGGAGATAAGGCACCAGAGATTTTGGGTACTGACCAAGATGGTAAAGAGATTAAATTAAGTGATTATAAAGGGCAGAAGCTCGTACTTTACTTCTATCCAAAAGATTCGACATCAGGCTGTACAACTGAAGCATGTAACCTTCGTGACAACTATACGGAATTAAAGGCACAAGGCTATGCTGTTGTTGGAGCAAGTATACAAGACGAGAAATCGCATAAGAAGTTCATAGAGAAGAATGAGCTACCATTCCCCCTCATTGCTGATACAGACCTAAAGCTTGTAGAGACTTTTGGGGTTTATGGAGAAAAGAAGATGTATGGTCGAACTTACATGGGGACCTTCCGTACTACCTTTATTATTAACGAGGAAGGTATTATAGAACGTGTCATTGGTCCGAAAGAGATTAAGACAAAAGATCATGCAGCACAAATTCTTACTAAAAAGAAGTAACGGAGAATAAACATAATAAGTTTTTCCATAAGAATAAATACATGGTAAAAACAAAAACTACTGAGGGCTTGAAGAATAGACTTCACGCCCTCGCTGCTCAATACGAAACACAAGACTTTATAAAAGGCGACCCTTCATGGTTCATGCATCAAGTAATAGGAAAGCGCAACCAAGAAACCATTGCCTTCATAGCATCTTGTCTTAGCTATGGTTCTAGACAAGTATTCATGCCTCGTATTCAGTATATCCTTGATTGCTCAAGAGGTGAACCTTATCAATGGGTAAGGACAGGATGGTTTGCATTAGACATTCCCGATGATGACAATTGTTTCTATCGTTTATATACAAATCACATGATGTACGGTCTTTTCCAAGCCTTACAATCAATGTATGAGGAGCATGGGGACATGGAGGGTTACATCCGTTCGTATACTAAAAAGTACGATGAAATGGAGGAAATCGATGCTCTTACAGCCATAGATGCTATCTGTCAATACTTCCAAAAACACGAGATTACAGGTATCGTACCGAAGAATACAAACTCTTGTTGTAAACGCGTTTGTATGTTTTTACGCTGGATGGTACGCAAGGGATCGCCTGTTGACATAGGAATTTGGTCTGAACTCATCGATCGACTCACCTTGATTATGCCACTCGACACACATGTTATTCAGCAAGCTATGCAGTTGGGGCTACTTAAAAGCAAGTCAGCAACAATGGTTGCAGCACGTCGGTTAACAGAAGAACTTGCCACTTTCTTCCCCGAAGACCCATTAAAAGCAGACTTTGCGTTGTTTGGTTATGGTGTAAATCTATGATATTTACGTCATAAAACACCTATAAAACAAAAATTCCAAGCGCACTCTTGGTGAACTTGGAATATTGTTTTTACTCTCAAATTTCTAAACTTTGTCTAATAATTAGGCAGCCATGTGGTTGTTAACACTTACTGCCTTCGCTATTGTTGCTGCAATTACTACAGCTGATAATACTAATGAAACCATAATCATTTACGTTTAATAGAGACCCTTTGTCTCTGGTTCTTTAATATGTTATCCTTTATCTTTTACGAGTGCAAAGATAGCTAGTTTTCAACCGATATACAAACATTTGTTATACTTAAAGGATTATTGGCATGGTTTTATTATTATGCGTCAAGACGATTGATATTTATCAACTTGAGGTTTATTTGCTACTTCAAATTATTTCAATTACCTTTGTTCCTCATTATAAATAGAGGATTAGACAATGGAAAAGAACTCTGAATTAAGGCATGCCTGGGACTTTGTAGAGCACACAGGAATCAGTATATTTCTTACGGGAAAGGCTGGTACTGGTAAAACAACATTTCTCCGAACACTCAAAGAAAAGAGTTCTAAACGTAGTATTATTGTTGCTCCAACAGGTGTAGCAGCAATTAATGCGGGGGGAATGACCATCCATTCCTTCTTTCAATTACCATTATCTCCATTTGTACCAGAAGCAAACTTCAAGAATCGATTTGATTATAGCAAAGAGAAACGTAAGATAATAAGAACTCTGGACTTACTTATCATTGATGAAATAAGCATGGTGCGCTCTGATGTTCTTGATGCTATTGATTCTGTTCTACGCCGATTTAGGGAACACGAAAAGCCTTTTGGTGGTGTACAGTTACTAATGATTGGCGACTTACAACAGCTAACACCTGTCGTAACACCTGAAGACGAAGTAATACTTCAGCGTTATTATGACACATCTTACTTCTTTGGTTCAAAAGCTTTACGCAGTATTAGCTATGTAACCATCGAATTAACACATGTATATAGACAGCAAGATGAGGAATTTATCACCTTACTTAATAATATAAGAGAAGGACAGGTAAGTGAGACTGATCTAAAGAGACTAAACGAAAGATTCAACCCTAATTTTGAACCAGAGGTGGGAAGTGATTATATTCGACTAACGACTCACAATAAAATGGCAGAGAGTTATAATGAAGTACAACTACACAACCTACCTTCAAAGGCTTGTACTTTCACAGCAGAAGCTGATGGTAATTTTCCAGAATACAACTATCCAGCCGACTTCAAACTTACGCTAAAACGTGGAGCACAGGTAATGTTCATTCGAAATGATAATAACGGGCGTTATTACAATGGTCGGATTGGACACGTAACACACATTGACAATGAGAAAATACTTGTACTTTGTCCTGGTGATGACAAGGAGATAGAAGTTCAGCAAGAGACATGGGAGAATACTAAATACAGCTTAAACGAAAAGACAAAGCAAATAGAAGCAGAAGTACAAGGTACTTTCAAGCAATATCCCTTACGTTTAGCATGGGCTATCACTATACACAAAAGTCAGGGATTGACATTCGAACATGCTATCATTGATGCGCAGTTGTCCTTTGCCGCTGGTCAGGTGTATGTAGCTTTAAGCCGTTGTAAGACTTTGGAGGGGCTTATCCTTGCCTCACCAATAAGTAGTTCTGCCATTATTAATGATAATCAGGTAATGAATTATATCTCTCATCAAACGGAAGAAGCAGCAAAGAGCATAGCAGCACTACCTACTTTGAAAGCTGAGTATTACCGACAACTACTCTTAGAATTGTTCAGTTTCACCGACTTAAAAGCCTGTGAAGATGCACTCTATCGTGTTCTAACAGAATACTTTTATAAGTATCCTAAGATCATAACGCTTCATAAGATGGCAATTATTGATCTTGACGAACGGATAATGAGTATTTCTTCAAAATGGAAAAGTATTATCTGTAATATGACAACAGATCAATTACACGAAGATGACTTCTTACAACGTATGAAAAAAGGAGCTCTTTATTTTCATAGTCAACTTACTGAGATTTTTAGTCATCTACTTGATATGACAAAAGGTGTACAATCTAATAATAAGATAGCCTACAAACGCTTTGATAACAACTATGCCGATTTACTTCAGACTTATGTTGTTAAGCATGAGCTATTGGAGAGAATCATGGAAAAAGGGTTCTCCATTAATGGTTATTTAACCGCTAAACAAGAGGCAATACTTAATAGTTTAGAGGAGAAAACAGGTAGGAATAGAAAAAATAAAATCGAAGAAACAACTCCTAAAGTACCTAAAATTAGTACGGGTGAAGTCACATTTAATCTCTTTAAGACTGGCAAGAGCATAGAAGAAATTGCTAAGGAGCGTAATTTAACACCTGCTACTATACAGGGACATCTCATCCCTTATATACAAAAAGGAGAGATAAAACTAAACGAAGTAATCGATGAGGGAAAAGCAAAGACAATACTACAAAAAATACAGCTCGCTGGTAAAGAAGCGTCTTTAAAAGCCATTAAGATCTTGTGCCCAGCCAACATTACTTATACAGATATTCTATTGATAATGAAAACAACAATGACTTAATAAAGATAAAAATATAAGGTAGTATCAGTTTAAATCCTTATCTTTATCGTTCACAACAACACACAACACCATGATTATAAGTTATACAATAACGCTGGTTACACTAGTAATCACACTGATATGCTTCGCTTTAGTAGCACGTAAATACCGCAAAGCTAGGAGCGGTCCATTGACCATTAAACGCAGAGTAATTATGATTAATTACCTCTTCTTAGTAGGTTATCTGTGTAGCTACTTCATACATCAACATAACGATGAAACTGAGATTCTTTGCGTTCCATCGATGTTAATTCTATACCTACTTTGGGAGAGTTACCTTGCTACCTGTACAACATTTAGCAATGGACAAATCTATAAGAATCGTTATGCTTGGCTATTTTATAATATCGTTCCAGCGACCTTAATCGTTCCACATATCTTATTTAAAGTTATGGGGCAAGGGTTAGAAATACATAATTACACACAACTTATAGATGTATTAAATCAGCCATTTCCCTTGCAGATTTATACAAGGATAACCCTTTCTATGGGATTATTTTTTTGTAAACTCATCATGCTTGTCGAAATTATACATCAACAGTTTCGATATAAGAGGCAAATAGTTGAAGAAAGAGGAGAGCAACGAGGTGTAAAATTCAGAAGTATTATTTATGGAGCATGGGCGTTATTACTTCTTGCCATGACTATCGGTCAGATTGTACCATCAATGAGCTATCACATTATCTTAAGGGTTCTCATCATTGGATTTGTCATTTGCACAACAATCTTCTATCTCAGCTTTCATAAGAGCTTAATGGCAATAGAACACAATATTTCAGATGCAGATAATAGTATCAAAGAAAAGATAGACTCCTGGTTAGAACAGAGACCCTTTCCTTTATCGGAAGCTGACTTAACAATGGAAAAGACAGCAGAATCAATCGGTATTAGTACTTCTTCATTGTCTTATTATATTTATGAATTTGCAGGTAAAACATTCTTATCTTGGCAGAGTGAGTGTAGAATGAAATACTGTAAAGAACTACTGGAAGACGAAAGAAAGAATATATCCGAGATTGCCTATGAATGTGGGTATAGTGACCTTGCGGCCATGAGTAAAGCCTTTAAAAAACGCTTTGGGGTTGCGCCAACCATTTATAGAAGGAAGGTCATTGAGCCACCAACAACATAAACAAACACACAAGATTCAAAGACAAGAAACAATATAAAAACTCGATGAAAAGGGATAAAATCTTTGTTTGAATCGCATTTTTAAACTATTGACAATAATAAATTACACTTATAACAAACAAAAACTATTTATATAGACAGACTTGTTTGAGAAATATCTTATCTTTGCAATCGTTAATTCAAAGCTATTATTGAGTAGCAATCAAATTACGTTTAAATAGTTATTAGTAAGTTAATAGTCAAATTTAAGTACTTAGGTATTGTCCTCGTGACGAAGACTACCTAAAGAATATTTTGAGTCAAATAATTTTTTGAGTTATTTAGTTAAGTGGCTAAGTGCATGTCTGCGTGAGCAGATATGCACTTTTTTACTATTGAAGATGAACTCTTCTATATTAAACAAGCACATAACAACAGCCCTACTAAGAGAATCAAAGTAAGAGAGATTATATTATTCTCTGTTACAACCTATTAAATTATTACATCAAAAACTTTGCACCTTATATATTCTTAAATACTTTGCAAGATATAAGGAAAATGTTTATTTTTGCAACACGAAGTTTCACTTTAAGGTAAAAGATATGGCAAATTTAAGATTTGAAGCTATTGAAGAAGCGTTCAAGAAGCGACCAGTAGAAGTCAATGCACCAGCAGAACGCCCCTCAGAGTTCTATGGGAAATTCGTGTTTAATCGTGCTAAAATGTACAAGTATCTACCTGCTGATATCTACAAGAAGCTCGTTGATGTCATGGATAATGGTAGCCGATTAGATAGATCCATTGCAGATGCAGTGGCACAGGGCATGAAAAAATGGGCAGAAGAGAATGGGGTTACCCACTACACCCACTGGTTTCAACCATTGACAGAAGGAACAGCCGAGAAACATGATGCCTTCATTGAACATGATGGGAAAGGCGGAATGATTGAAGAGTTTTCAGGTAAGCTCCTTGTTCAGCAAGAACCAGATGCGAGTTCATTCCCTAATGGAGGTATAAGAAATACCTTTGAAGCTCGAGGATACTCTGCCTGGGATCCGACAAGTCCCGTATTTATTATTGACGACACACTCTGTATCCCAACAATATTCATATCTTATACAGGAGAAGCACTCGACTATAAAGCCCCACTACTAAAGGCTTTACGTGCTGTAAATGCAGCAGCAACTAAAGTTTGCCAATACTTTTATCCCGAAGTAAAGCAAGTTACAAGTAATCTAGGGTGGGAACAGGAATATTTCCTTGTTGATGAAGACCTTTACTTCGCACGTCCTGACTTAATGCTAACAGGTAGAACACTCATGGGGCATGATTCTGCAAAGAACCAGCAGATGGATGATCACTACTTTGGAACTATCCCCGAACGTGTTCAGGCATTCATGAAAGATTTAGAGATACAGGCTCTTGAGTTGGGAATACCATGTAAAACGCGCCATAACGAGGTCGCTCCAGGACAATTTGAGTTGGCACCTATCTTCGAAGAATGTAACCTAGCAGTAGACCACAATATGCTTCTGATGTCATTAATGAAGAAGGTTGCTCACAAACATAGTTTCCGAGTTCTATTACATGAGAAGCCATTTGGTGGTATTAACGGCTCTGGTAAACATAATAACTGGAGTTTAAGTACAGACACTGGCGTACTCTTGCATGCCACAGGAAAAACTTCTATTGACAATCTCCGCTTTGTTGTCTTTATTGTAGAAACACTAATGGCAGTGTATAAACACAATGGTTTATTGAAGGCATCTGTCATGAGTGCCACCAATGATCATCGCCTTGGAGCTAATGAAGCACCTCCTGCTATCATCTCATCCTTCCTTGGTAAGCAGATTAGCGACCTACTTGATCACATTGAGAAAGCTGATAAAGACGATTTATTTGCACTCACTGGCAAAACAGGTATGCAACTTGACATACCAGAGATACCAGAGCTTTTCATTGATAATACTGATAGAAATCGTACCTCACCATTCGCATTTACTGGTAATAGATTTGAATTCCGTGCTGTGGGCTCAGAGGCTAATTGTGCATCAGCAATGATTGTTCTAAATGCTGCTGTAGCAGAAGCTCTTGACAACTTTGCTAATCGTGTAAATGCATTGATAGCACAGGGAGAGGAGAAGAACTCTGCTATTATTGATGTTATTCGTGAAGATATCAAAGCCTGCAAGCCTATTCGCTTTGATGGAAACGGCTACTCTGACGAATGGAAAGTAGAAGCTGCTAAACGTGGACTAGATTGTGAGGCAAGTTGTCCTGTATGCTTCGATCGATACCTAGATAGCAACTCCATCAAGATGTTTGAAGCCACACATGTTTTGAGTCATAATGAATTAGAGGCTCGAAATGAGGTTAAATGGGAGACATACACTAAGAAGATTCAGATAGAAGCACGCGTCATGGGAGATCTCGCAATGAACCATATTATACCTGTTGCAACGCACTATCAGAGTCAATTGGCTAAGAATGTACAGAATATGATGGACGTCTTTGGAGACGTAGAAGGTAAGCAACTTAGTGAGCGAAATATCAAGATCATCCGTGAGATAGCAGAACGTACTACGCTCATCGAAAGTGGAATTGAAGAGCTTGTAAATGCTCGCAAGGTAGCTAATAAGATTGAGAATCAACGTGAGAGAGCCATAACTTACCATAACACGATAGCACCTAAGATGGAAAAGATTAGGTATCAAATTGATAAGCTTGAGTTGGTTGTTAGTGATGAGTTATGGACACTACCTAAGTATCGAGAGCTTTTATTTATCCGATAAAATATCACGATTCCATCGATAACAAGTATCTCTTAGATACTAAAAAACACTTTTGAGTAATATGAGTGCATTGAATGAGTCACATAAGGGACTTTTTGATGCACTCTTTTCATTCATCTACTTAAAGCATAAAGAGCATTAACTTTATTAATAGAAAACGCCAAGTAAACAAGATTAGATTACTTACCACACTAGAAAATAATCTATTATTATAAATTAAATAATCTATTATTATAAATTAAATAATTTATTTTCTATAACTTATTAATCTATTTTTAATTTAAAAAGATGCTTTCGCAGAATATTAGTCACCAATAATTTGATAAGAGAGAACCATCGAAAAGGGTAGAAACTAAGTTCAACACTCTCACTCATTAACTTTATTAAATGATTTCAAAGTATAATATAAAAAATAGAGAACCTCCTTTTCAAGGATTCTCTACCCTTTTCATATAAGTAAAAGGAATTATTCACAAAGAATATAACCCCACCCTATTTTTCCTTATAAATAACATGATTAGCGCCACTAGTAAACTCTAACGACTCAGGATGCTCATCCGCAAAACTCTCAATGTGGCGAATACGCTTCTCTTCAAATATCTCATCAACAGAAATTAAGATTCCCGTCTCTTCAACCTCACCAAATCCATAGTTGATTGCTGTGCCAAATAGCTTCATTGTTGGCGATAGATTCATATATGCATTGACAAGTGGTGGAATATTGTAACCTAATTTACGAACTTCACTATTCAGTATCTTATAATCAGCCTTGAAGTTTTTACCATTAAAAAGAGCGTCTAATTCATCAATTGGAGTATCTATTTTTAATGGTTTAATCGGTATAATTAAGTCTTCCTTATCATCAAAATACTTCTTTAAAAAGTATAGAATCATATCCCGACCACGGCGTATATAAGAAGGATACATTGTCATCTTCCCAAAGAAATACTTACAATCTGGATTCAAGACTGTCAATGCTCCAAGACCATCCCAAAGGTTATCTAAAGCAAAGATACTCTTTGCATTGCGACGAACATTTTGATATTCTAAGGAAACAAAAGAACGTCCTAATTCAACAGTATATGGTGCATAATCCTTCATAAATTTATCAGAGAAATGGAACATATGACTTGTTGCCAATACTGGTTGTCCATCATTAGCTATTTCCCAGTCGCTTCCGAAGATATAACGATAGCCTCCTATAATCTCCTCAGCATCGGGATTCCAGACAATAAGCTGACGACAACAACTATCCATTGTATCGAACTCATCAATATCCATTGACTTACCCGTACCACCACCAGCATTACGGAATGCAATCTCACGAAGACGACCGATTTCCTTCATTACATTAGGTGCATTTTTAGCTGTTATGACGTAGATTTCATTATGACTCTTATTGGTCATGCGAAGTAACCTATCTACTATCAGCTCGCTTTTGAGCACTTCCTTACTGATGGGTTGGATGATTTCTTCTTCCATATATGTACTATTCTTTTGCTTTCTCTTTAATTCTCTCATTCAGTTTTATCCCTCAACTATCACTAGCCTCATCGAATAGAACTATAATTCATACACCTTATCTTCTACAAACTTAGCCCATTCCATCGGTGTTTTTGACTTATCAAATGTTTGCCATGGAATAGGTTTCCCAATAGCTACACGAAATGTTTTCCCAACATTTTTATACATTTCATCGACAAGGAAAAGCATTGCAATATTCACCTTTTTGACATATTTATCACTAAAATGAGCTATGCGGTAGAAGCGTTCAGAATTTCTACCTCCAAAAAAGATAGGTACTACATCACGATGATATTCGACACTCTTTGTAATAAATGTCTTCTTCCATTCAAGATCATGAATATGTCCATTTATCTTCCTACTATTCAATCCTGCAGGAAACATCAACATGTGATTATCGCTTTGAAAACCTGCTTCTACCATACGAGGGAAATCTCTACTCTGTTTACCCGTTTTATTAATCCCAATACAAACAGGCTTTAAACCTGGAAGATTTAAAAGCAAATCATTCACTAAATAACGGAACTTCTCATCATAATGTTGCCCGATAATAGCACCTAGAGCTACACCATCTTGCCCACCAAGAGGATGGTTAGAAACAAATGTATAAAGTTTTCCATCGTTCTTATCTGGTAGATTTTCTAGACCTTCAATTTGTAAGGTCATGTCAAGATATGATACACATGCTTTGAGCCATGCTGTTCCTGTCAATCCTCTATTATCCCACAGAAACTGATTGACTTCATCTTCATGAAGAATATGCTTCAACCACTTTACAACAAAAGAAGGTACAAACTTTGCCTTTGCACCCATTTTATCAACAAGTATCTTATCGATGTCTATTGTCTTCTCTATCGAACTACTCATGTTATCGGAAATCCTCGTAATAACATGCAAAAATAACGAAACCATTTGAATTAGCTATCTTTTTTGTCGAAAAATATGCAATTTAGACAAAAAAGTATGCGTCTAACTGGTTTTAGGACACTGTATTTACCCCAAATAAAGCGTTAATTTTCACAAAAAAAAGAGCCTTTATAAAATATAGTGGAGTATGGTGGGGATATGTGGGGAAAAATATGTAACTTTGAAGCCAAATACGAGTTTTATAAGAAGTACGCATGAGGTTCTTAGGAAATATTGACGCAAAAACAGATACGAAAGGGCGAGCTTTTCTGCCTGCTACATTCCGCAAGGTGCTAAACGCATCTGGCGAAGACTCGTTGATACTGCGTAAAGACATCTTTGAAGCGTGCCTTGTACTATACCCCCAATCAGTTTGGAATCAACGTATGGATACTTTGCGCAAGCGATTAAGCCGTTGGAACAAACGAGATCAGATGATTTATCGTCAGTTTGTTACTGATGTCGAAATTATCACGCTGGACAATAGTGGACGCTTCCTCATCCCTAAGCGATATCTAAAGATGGCTAACATCAACCAACAAATACGTTTTACAGGGATGGATGATTGTATAGAGATCTGGTCAACAAGCGATTCCAAACAACCTTTTATGTCGGCAGAAGAATTTAGCAAAGCCATGGAAGAAACCATGGAAACAGAAGACTTCGACTCTAGTAGTTTATTAAATACAGACAAATAGACACCCACAACAAACGGAAAAGATGATTAAAACTGCAGAAACATATCATGTACCTGTACTCCTCAATGAAAGTATTGAGGGGCTGAACATTCATCCTAATGGGATATATGTGGATGTCACTTTTGGAGGTGGAGGTCATAGTCGAGAAATACTCTCTCGCCTTAAAGAGGGATGTAGTCTCTATAGTTTCGATCAAGATGCAGATGCCGAGTTGAATATTAGCAAGATGGGGTTAAGCAACGATCAAACAGATCGTTTCACTTTCGTTCGTTCGAACTTTAAATATCTAAAGAACTGGATGCGCTATTACAATATAGACCATATAGATGGTTTATTAGCCGACTTGGGGGTCAGTAGTCATCACTTTGATGATGAGACTCGTGGCTTTTCTTTCCGTTTCGATGCACCCCTCGATATGAGAATGAATAAGCGTGCTGGACGCACAGCAGCTGATATTCTTAACGAAGAAGATGAAGAGAAACTGGCGAACATATTATATCTCTATGGTGAAATAAAACAGTCCCGTCGTATCGCATCAGCTATCGTCAAAGCAAGAGCACAGCTGGAATTCAAAAGCACAAATGAATTACTAGCCATCGTCGAACCATTTTTCTCTCATGCAAGAGAGAAGAAAGACATGGCAAAGATGTTTCAAGCACTACGTATTGAAGTCAATCATGAAATGGATGCTTTACGTGAAATGCTACTTGCAGCAACAGACTTGCTTTCCCCAGGGGGACGTCTTTCAGTGATTACCTATCATTCTTTAGAAGACCGAATGGTTAAGAATATCATGAAGTCGGGGAATATTGAAGGAAAGGTAAAGCAAGATTTCTATGGGAAGAGAGAGACTCCTTTCAAACTAATAAACAACAAGGTTATCACAGCAAGTAACGCAGAACAAGAACAGAATCCACGTAGTAGAAGTGCCAAACTAAGAATAGCAGAAAAGAAAGCAAATGATTGACAAGAACGACATAAAGAATCTAGATGTAACCGCTGAAAGCTTTCGTGGTAGAGACAATACGGATAATGACAAATCTGAATCGGTCATTAATCCACTTGCCAAAGGTGATATCTATGAGAGAGAAGAGTCATCTTCAATAGCTTTAGAGATTACAGATAGTAATAAAGGGACAAACATTCCCCACCTTAAAGGTGATATATTAATAGAGAAGAGAGTTAAGGACATCCCTGCTCAAGATGAAGAAGAGCGAAAGAAAGAAGCAAAACGACAGATAAAGGAAGAAGAGAAAAGACATCAAGAAGAGGAACGAAAAAAAGAGGAAGAAGCTGAGGTTAAGATCCTCAAAGCAGCAATCGCAGAACAAGCGCGCGAGGATGAACAGCCTCAATCATCCAACTTTACCTTGAGAAAGATACTTGGTGGCGATATTCTCTCAGCCCGTCTGTTACGCAATAACATTTGGTTAATCCTCGTCATTGTTGGCTTCACCATTATATACATATCTAATAGATACAGCGTTCAGAAGTATCTGATAGAGATTGATAAGCTTAACACAGAGCTAGAAGATGCAAAATATAGAGCATTATCAAGTAGTAGTCAACTCACAGAAAAGTCTCGAGAAAGTCATATTCTAGAGTTGCTAAAGAATAGAAAAGACAGCGTTCTGAAAATGTCAGATCGCCCACCTTATATAATAAATGTCCCAGAGAAGTAAATAAAATGAGCAAGTTCAATAATAAAAAGATTATCCCACGTTACAGCGCCATCGCTATTGTGATGTCGCTGATTGCACTTGCTGTACTTGGGAAAACCATCTACACGATGACTGCTAGTAGGTCTTATTGGATGGAAGTTGCTTCTACGCAAAAGAAAGATAGTGTAAGGGTAAAACCAACAAGAGGTAACATTCTTAGTTGTGATGGGCAACTCATGGCTAGTTCTCTACCTGAGTTCAAAGTGTATTTAGACTTCAATGCTCTTAAAGAAGCAGGCAATGATACGGCATTTATCGATAGTATAAATTACATCAGCAAAGGTCTTAACAACATCTTTCCAGAGCGCTCTGCTGCAGACTTCAAAAAGCAACTCTTAGAAGGATATCATAAGATGAGTAAGCACTGGCCAATATGGGATGAGCGCATAGACTACAATACATTCAAAGAAATACAGACCTTACCTATATTACATCTATCTAAGTTTAAGAGTGGATTTCATTGGGAAGAATTCAATGCTCGTCGGCGTCCCTTTGGTTCATTGGCACAGCGTACAGTTGGTGATATGTTCGGTGCAAAAGATACGGCACGATGCGGACTTGAGTTATCATATGACTCTATATTGCGTGGAACAGATGGTATCATTCATCGTCGCAAAGTTCGTAATAAATACTTAAACATCACAGATACACCTCCTGTCGATGGTGCAGACATCATAACAACCATTGATGTTGGTATGCAAGACTTAGCAGAAAGAGCCTTAATAGACGAGCTCAAAGATCCTAATGTGAATGGTAATGTGGGTGTGGCTATTGTTATGGAAGTTGCGACAGGAGATGTAAAAGCCATCGTCAATATGGATAAATGCAGCGATGGACAGTATCGTGAAGTAAAGAATCATGCTGTTAGCGACTTGCTTGAGCCGGGTTCTGTTTTCAAGACAGCCTCTATTATGGCAATCCTAGACGATGGTTTGGTCGACACTACCTATACTGTTCAAACAGGTTCAGGAGTATGGCCAATGTATGGTAGAGACATGAAAGATCATAACTGGACACGTGGTGGCTATGGTACGTTAACACTGCCATGGACATTGAAATATAGCTCGAATATAGGTGTTAGTCGTATCATTGACTTACATTACCACAAGAATCCCGAGAAGTTTGTTCAGGGTATTTACGACCTCGGACTCGCTACTAATTTTCACATACCAATTGTGGGGTCATCACCAGCTAAAATACGTATGCCTCATAAGAATCACCATGGGCAATACGACAACTGGAGTGCAACAGCACTGCCTTGGATGAGTATCGGATATGAAACACAGATTCCTCCAATCTCAACCCTAGCATTCTACAATGCCATTGCTAATGGTGGTAAAATGATGAGACCACGCTTTGTAAAGCAAATCGTAAAGAATGGTCAAGTAATTTATGACAATCCGCCACAAGTAGTAAAAGAACATATTGCCAAAGAAAGTACCATCAAGGATATTACAAGAATCCTAACAGAAGTAGTATCAGAAGGTCTTGGCAAGAGAGCAGGATCAGACAAATTCCTCGTTGCTGGTAAGACTGGAACAGCCCAGATGTCCAAAGGTGCAGTTGGTTATAAGGCTGGTGCTGTAAACTATCTACTTAGTTTTGCAGGCTTCTTCCCTGCAGACAAACCTCGTTATAGTTGTATCGTTTGTATTCAAAAGAGCGGATTACCAGCTTCAGGTGGTGGTATGAGTGGCGTCGTTTTCCACCATATAGCAGAAGGTATAATGGCACAGAGTCTGAAATTGAATGTTACCGATGCACGTGACAAATCATCGATACTTATCCCATCAGCAAAGATAGGAAATCTATTAGCAACAGACTATGTTTTAAATGCACTTGGCTTTAATGTAACAAACGGATGGAATGGTGCATATCCCTTCGGAAACCCAGTTTGGGGAACAACCACAGAGAATGGTAAGACTCTTACCTTCCATAAGGAAGACATAAATCAGGGGAATCTAGTACCGAATGTACGTGGTATGGGAGCCCGTGATGCTGTCTATCTAATGGAAAAGAGAGGTATTAAAGTACGCATTACAGGTAGAGGTCGTGTTATAGAACAGAGCTTGGCGCCTGGCGACAAAATAAAAAATGGTATGCAATGTTCACTTAGATTGGGTTAACATACTAGTGAACAATAAACAAAGATATAATAGAACAAAGATATGAAATTAAGCGAATTACTCAAGAACATCAACCCTACTACCATCAAAGGGAGTACCGAAGTTGAAATTACTGGTGTAAACATTGATAGCCGAAAGATTGCTAATGGTCATCTATTCATTGCTATGAAAGGAACACAAGTAGATGGTCATCAGTTTATTGGAAAGGCTATAGAACTAGGCGCGGTGGCTGTGTTATTGGAAGACATGCCAGACACTCTGAATGAGAATGTTACCTACGTACAGGTTGAATCAACTGAGAAAACTGCTGGCGAAGTTGCAACATTGTTCTATGGAGACCCATCACATAAACTAAAGTTAGTTGGTGTCACAGGAACAAATGGCAAGACTACGATTGCCACCTTATTATATAATATGTTCCGTGAATTCGGTTATAAAGTTGGGTTATTATCTACCGTATGCAACTATATCGATGATAAGGCAATACCAGCCGATCACACAACTCCAGATCCAATAGAACTCAATCGACTCCTAGCAGATATGGTTGCAGCAGGATGTGAATATGCATTCATGGAATGTTCTAGCCATGCGATTCATCAGCACCGTATCGGTGGATTAGACTTCACGGGAGCTATATTTACAAATCTTACACGTGATCACCTCGATTATCACAAAACCTTCGAAAACTATCGAAATGCAAAGAAGATGTTCTTTGATGGTCTTTCAAAGCATGCCTTTGCCATAACAAATGCTGACGACAAGAATGGGATGATCATGGTGCAGAACACGAAAGCTACCATCAAGACATACTCAACCAAACGCATGGCAGACTTCCGTGCAAAAATTCTTGAGTGTCATTTCGAAGGTATGTACCTAGAGATTGATGGAAAAGAGGTAGGCGTTCAATTTATTGGTAAATTCAATGTTAGCAACTTATTGGCTGTATATGGTGCAGCAAAGATGCTGGGCAAGAAAACAGATGAGATACTCCTCGCACTTAGCACATTGAAGAGTGTGAATGGGCGTCTTGAGCCTATTCAATCCCCAGAAGGCTTCACTGCCATTGTTGACTATGCACACACCCCTGATGCACTAGAGAATGTTTTGGCTGCTATCCATGATGTTTTGGATAATAAGGGTGGCCATATCATAACCGTATGTGGTGCTGGCGGTCATCGTGACAAGGGTAAACGTCCATTGATGGCACAAGAGGCTGTTAAGCAAAGTGACACTGTTATCCTTACTAGTGATAATCCACGTGATGAAGATCCACAGGCTATCATCAATGACATGATGGCAGGACTTGATGCTACACAACGTAAGAAAGTACTCAACATTGTTGATCGTAAAGAGGCAATACGTACTGCTTCAATGATGGCAAAGAAGGGAGACGTTATCTTAGTAGCAGGTAAAGGACACGAAACATACCAAGAAATCAATGGTGTTAAACATCACTTTGATGATCACGAAGTCATTCGTGAGATTTTTGGTATTAAATAAGAATAATAAATACAAGTAATATGCTATATTATATCTTCCGCTGGTTAGATCAGTTCGGTATAAGTGGCTCCCATCTGTGGGGGTACATTAGTTTCCGTGGCATATTGGCTATGATATTAGCATTGCTTATATCAGCATGGTTCGGAGAACGATTTATCAAATATCTTAAAAGTAAACAAATAACAGAGACTCAACGTGATGCTAGCATAGACCCATTCGGTGTTAAGAAGATTGGAGTACCTTCCATGGGAGGTATCATCATTATTATTGCTCTGCTAGTACCTGTAATCTTGCTTGGTCGATTGCGTAACATCTACCTGATATTGATGATTATTACAACTATATGGTTGGGTTTTCTCGGTGGAATGGACGACTTCATCAAGATCTTCAAGCACAATAAAGAGGGTTTAAAAGGTAAGTATAAGATTATAGGACAGGTCAGTATCGGACTCATTGTAGGTGTTGTTCTTTGGGCATCACCTGATGTTAAAGCGAACATGAATCTAGAAGTGGCTAATCAGAATGGTCAGGAAATAGTTGTTAAACATGAAACTAAGGCAGAGAAAACGTTAAAGACGACAATACCATTCGTAAAGTCACATAATTTAGACTACTCCAAACTAGTTGAATTCTTAGGAGACTATAAAACAGCTGGTGGTTGGATTCTATTCGTAATCATGACCATTCTCGTTGTAACAGCCGTCTCTAATGGAGCAAACCTTAATGACGGAATGGATGGTATGTGTGCTGGAAACTCCGCTATAATCGGTGTTGTTCTCGGAATTTTAGCCTATGTCAGTAGCCACATACAATATGCAGCCTACTTGAATATTATGTATATTCCAGGAACGGAGGAGCTAGTAGTGTTCTTCATGGCATTTATTGGAGCACTGATAGGTTTCCTTTGGTATAATGCTTACCCTGCCCAAGTTTTCATGGGAGATACTGGTAGCTTAACCATCGGTGGTATCATTGCAGTAGGAGCTATCATCATACATAAGGAATTGATGCTTCCAATCCTCTGTGGAATATTCTTCGTTGAGAGTTTGAGTGTCATCGTACAAGTTTGGTATTACAAATTAGGTAAGCGTAAAGGCATTAAGCAGCGTATATTCAAGCGTACTCCTATTCATGATAACTTCCGTACTCAGGATTCACAATTAGACCCCGACTGCAAGTATCTGATAAAAGTACCACATGGAGCAGTACACGAAAGCAAGATAACTTTGCGTTTCATCATCGTAACGATTATACTTGCGGCGTTAACAATTATCACTCTTAAAATCAGATAAATACGCTTTCTCGATACGATCAAGCTCTTTACATAAAAGAAGGAAACGCCTATTAGCCATCTAACTAGGCGTTTATTCCTACGAAGAAGGACGCTTCCTTGTATTGAAGAAAGGCTTATCTTTATAGGACGATGCAAATACTAAGACATCATCCAAGTAGATATTAGGAAAGAAAAGAAAGGAAATAGATATGAAAAGAATCGTAATACTTGGTGCTGGAGAGAGCGGTGCTGGTGCAGCTGTACTAGCAAAGAAAGAGGGCTTTGATGTCTTCGTCTCAGACATGTCATCTATTAAAGACAAGTATAAGAAGCTCCTGGATGAGCATCATATAGAGTGGGAAGAGGGACACCACACGGAGGAGAAGATCCTTAATGCAGACGAAATCATCAAGAGTCCAGGTATTCCTAAAGAGGCTCCAATGATTCAGAAACTCATGGCACAGAATACACACATCATCAGTGAGATTGAGTTTGCTGGTAGATATACCAACTCGAAGATGATATGTATCACTGGCAGTAATGGGAAAACAACTACAACAAGCCTCATCTATCACATCTTTAAGAATGCAGGATACGATGTTGGATTAGCTGGGAACATAGGTAATAGCCTGGCATTGCAGGTAGCTGAGGATCCACATGCATATTACATCATAGAGTTAAGTAGTTTTCAACTTGACAATATGTACGATTTCCGCGCAAATATCGCTATCCTCTTAAATATCACTCCAGACCATTTGGATCGCTACGAGTACAAGTTTGAGAATTACGCTGATGCCAAGATGCGTATCATTCAGAACCAAACTAAGGACGATAGTTTCATCTATTGGAATGATGATCCCGTGATTAAGAACGAGCTAAAGAAGTTCGATGTACATGCCGTATGCTATCCTTTTTCAGAGCTAAAGGAGAATGGTAGCATTGGTTATATTGAAGAAGGACAATACAAGATAGAACAACCTGAACCTTTCAACATGGAACAGGAAGACTTGTCATTAACAGGTCGTCACAATATATATAACTCTCTTGCTGCTGGTATAGCATCAAACATCAGCGGTATAAAAAAGGAGTGTATCCGCAAGAGCCTAAGCGACTTCCCGGGTGTGGAACATCGTTTAGAGAAGGTTTGCAAGGTGGCTGGAGTTCAATATATCAACGACTCAAAGGCTACAAATGTAGACGCTTGTTGGTATGCATTAGAGAGTATGCGAACCCCAACAATCCTCATTCTTGGAGGCAAAGATAAAGGGAATGATTATAATGCCATCAAAGATTTAGTGAAAAAGAAATGTTCTGGACTTGTTTATCTAGGTGCTGATAACAAAAAACTCCACGACAATTTTGATAGCTTAGGAATCCCTGTTCGCGACACACACTCTATGAAAGATTGTGTTGCAGCATGTGCAGATATGGCAAAACCAGGTGACACTGTCTTGTTAAGCCCATGCTGTGCTAGCTTTGACCTCTTTAAAAATATGGAGGATAGAGGAGACCAGTTTAAAGCATTAGTTAGAGCTTTATAAGATACTGATGCTCGATAACGGAAAGAAAGGAAATGAACAATAAATCTCTCAGTAACCTTTTTAAAGGTGATAAGGTCATATGGATGGTATTCTTCTTCCTATGTATTATTAGTATCATTGAGGTCTATTCGGCTTCAAGTTCACTATCATACAAAGGAGGAAATTATTGGAGTCCAATTATCTACCATTGCAGTATTCTCGCTGTTGGAATAGGCTTAATGGTGGTAGTATTAAATATCAAATGCAAGTACTTCAAACTGATTACCCCCATCCTTCTTGGTGTAGCATTAATAACACTATTGTGGGTTCTTGTTGCAGGACAAACTACCAACGGAGCAAATAGATGGATAAGTTTTGCAGGTATACAATTTCAACCTTCTGAGATTGCAAAGGGCGCACTTGTGCTAGCAGTTGCACAGATACTTAGTGCCATGCAGACCGACCATGGAGCCGATAGAAAGGCGTTCCGAGATATCTTGCTATTATCTGGTGGATTCATTTTCTTAATTCTACTTGAGAACCTTTCTACAGCTATGCTCATCTCCTTAACCATTGTTCTTATGATGATAGTTGGGCGAGTACCATTCAATCAGATTGGCAGGTTAATTGGAGCAGTTGCACTGGTTATCGTATTCACACTTATAATGGTCATGGTTGTTGGTGATGATAAAAAGGTAGAAAATGACTTATCAACAAAGCAAAACCTCACCGAACAAACCATACAAGAGCAACAACAGGAAGATTCTCCAAGTTCTTTGGGAAAGATCTTACATCGTGCTGACACATGGAAAGCACGTATTAAGAAGTTCTTTAATAATGAATATGTGGCACCAAAGGACTATGATTTAGATAAAGATGCACAAGTGGCACACGCTAATATTGCCATCGCCACATCGAATGTCGTGGGTAAGGGACCAGGGAACTCAACAGAACGTGACTTCCTTTCACAGGCTTTCTCAGACTTTATCTATGCCATCATTATTGAAGAAATGGGCATAGAAGGAGCGGCTATTGTAGCATTCCTTTACATCATCCTGCTCTTCCGAACAGGTATCATAGCTAATCGATGTGAAAATTCCTTCCCTGCTTTTCTTGCAATGGGTATTGCATTTTTACTGGTAACACAAGCCCTATTCAATATGCTAGTGGCTGTTGGACTAGCCCCAGTGACAGGTCAACCATTACCACTTATAAGTAAGGGAGGAACATCAACAATCATTAATTGTGTCTATATAGGTGTCATCTTGAGTATCAGTCGATCGGCTAAAAAGAAAAAAGCTGGCAATCCTTCTACGGAGGAGGCACAGGAAGTTATTACACAAGCAACAGATTCTTAAAAAAGACTTAAAGTTCGAAGAAGACGAAAAAATTGATTACCTTTGTGGGTTAGTAAACAAGTTTGAAATGGACAAGGAATTAAGAATAATCATCAGTGGCGGTGGTACAGGAGGACATATATTCCCTGCTGTATCTATTGCGAATGCGATTAAAGCAAAACATCCAGATGCTAAGATTCTCTTTGTGGGAGCTTTAGGACGTATGGAGATGCAACGCGTTCCCGCTGCAGGATATGAGATAAAAGGCTTACCTATCAAAGGTTTCGATCGTGCACATATACTTAAAAACTTCGAAGTATTGTATAAGCTATGGAAAAGCTTACGCATGGCACGTCAGATTATCAAAGACTTTAAGCCGCAAGTTGCTGTTGGTGTAGGTGGCTATGCCAGCGGTGCTACACTTTATTCATGTGCTAAGATGGGAATTCCATGTCTCATCCAAGAACAAAACTCATACGCTGGTGTGACGAATAAACTATTGGCTAAACGTGTGAAAAAGATATGTGTTGCGTATGAAGGTATGCAACGATTCTTCCCTGCTGATAAGATTATTATGACAGGAAACCCTGTACGACAAAACGTCTTAAATACACCACTCTCTGCCGAAGAAGCACGAGAGAGTCTAGGGTTGAAGAGTGATAAGAAGACTATCTTGTTAGTAGGCGGTAGCCTTGGAGCTCGTACCATTAATCGTTCTATCATGGAGCATCTAGACCTAGTAGCCAATACAGATGTGCAATTTATTTGGCAAACAGGAAAGTTCTACCATCAGCAGATAATGGAATTTATGAAGGGTAAGGAACTTCCTAACTTGAAGATAATGGACTTTATTAGTGATATGGGGGTAGCTTATAAAGCAGCAGACTTAATCATCAGTCGTGCAGGTGCAAGCTCTATTAGCGAGTTCCAACTCATAGGTAAACCTGTAATCCTTGTCCCAAGTCCTAATGTTGCAGAAGACCATCAAACTAAGAATGCAATGGCACTAGTAAATAAGCATGCTGCAATTTACGTAAAGGACTCTGAGGCTCCCGACACATTATTGAAACTAGCATTGGAGACAATATCTGATAATCAAGAATTAGCCAGCCTTAGTGAGAATGTAAAAAAGATGGGACTACAAAACTCGGCAGATGTTATTGCAGACGAGGTAATTAAACTCATCAATTCATAATCTTACTTATACGAGGAGATTTGTTGTAAAAGTAAATGGAATACAAAAATCTGCCAAAGAGAATAAAGTTAGAAAAGATATAGATACATGGAACTAAAAGATATAAAGTCAGTATATTTCGTTGGTGCAGGTGGTATTGGAATGAGTGCTATTGCTCGTTATTTCCTTCATAAGGGATTAGTTGTTGCTGGGTATGATAAGACACCATCAGAACTTACCCATCAGTTAGAAAAGGAAGGAATGATGATTCACTATGAAGAAAATGTAAATCTCATTCCTGAAGCATGTCGGCAACCATTAACAACATTGGTTGTCTATACACCTGCGATCCCATCAACACATGCAGAATTGAAATACTTCCATGATAATAACTTTGTAATAGAGAAGCGTGCACAAGTGCTAGGAACACTTACTAGAACACACAAAGGACTCTGTTTTGCAGGTACCCATGGTAAGACGACTACATCAACCATGTGTGCCCATATCATGCACCAAAGTCACTTAGATTGCAATGCTTTCTTAGGTGGAATTTCCAAGAATTATGGCACAAACTATATCCTCTCTACCCACAGCGATTATGTTGTGATCGAGGCTGATGAGTTTGATCGTTCTTTCCATTGGCTACGTCCTTGGATGAGCGTTATTACATCTACCGATCCAGACCATCTAGACATATATGGCACGAAAGAGGCTTACCTTGAAAGTTTCCGCCATTACACAGAACTCATACAACCAGGTGGTGCACTCATTATTCATAAGGATCTTGAGATGAAGCAACATGTACAAGAAGGGGTCAAAGTATATAATTATAGTCGTGAGGAAGGTGACTTCCATGCTGAGAATATCCAAATAAAGAATGGTACTATAACTTTTGACTTTATTTCTCCTGTAGAAATAGTGAAGAATGTAGAGCTTGGTCAACCCATCCCAATCAATATTGAAAATGGTGTCGCAGCAATGGCTATGGCACAACTCAATGGCTGCACTGCAGAAGAATTGCGTGAAGGTATGAAGACTTATGGTGGCGTTGATCGCCGCTTCGACTTCAAGATAAAGAATGATCGTCATGTATTCCTATCTGATTATGGGCATCATCCAAAAGAGATATTACAGAGTGCTAAAAGTTTGAAGGAACTTTATTCAGATAGAAAGATAACAGCTATCTTCCAACCGCACCTCTATACGCGTACTCGTGATTTCTATAAAGACTTCGCAGATGCATTAAGTCACTTTGATGAGGTTATCCTTACAGAGATTTATCCAGCACGTGAACAACCAATAGAAGGTGTTACAAGTAAGCTCATTTACGATAACCTACGCCCAAATATAGAGAAGAAGATGATACAAAAAGACGATGTTCTGAATTTCGTCAAAGCACATGACTTCGATGTATTAGTAGTCCTCGGAGCTGGTAACCTCGACAATTATGTACCAGAAATTGCCGAGATTATCAAAGCTAAAGAGCAAAACTAAGTAGAAAGTTTTAAATACATAAAAGGGAAAAAGCATCCTAAAGAAAAGATAAGACATGTACATTCAGTGGAAAAAGATTATTATCACTGCGCTGGACATCATACTAGCTTTCTATCTCATCATGGCTGTTACCGCTTGGAACAACCCTGATGAGCAGGGTCGTGTATGCACGAAGGTGAACATAGAAATATCTGATTCCAAGAATGCTGGATTCCTTACAGCAGAGGAGATAAAGCATATCTTACAAAAGAACAATCTCTATCCTCTTAATAAAAAGATGGAGAATATCAATCCACGAGACATCGAAGAAACTCTCAAAGATGGACCTTTTGTGAAGACTGCTCAATGTTACAAGACGGAGAACGGACATATCAACATACAGATTACTCAACGTATGCCTATCATCCGTATAAAGAGCCAACATGGTGGTGACTACTATCTTGACGACAATGGAGGAATACTCCCCAATTCTAAATATACAAGCGACTTGATTATTGCAACAGGTAATATAAATAATATCTTTGCAAAGCTCTATATTGCACCACTTGCTAAGGCTATCAGTGCATCGCCTTTTTGGATTAATCAAATAGAGCAAATAAATGTACTCCCAGATTATGGTATAGAACTAGTTCCACGCGTGGGAGACCATATAATCTTCATGGGGTATTTACCTCTTAATCGCAACAGATGGACACGTAACCGAGAGATTAGCTCTTTCGTAAACAACAAATTATCACGATTGGAGAAGTTCTATCGATATGGTTTATCACAAGTCGGATGGAACAAGTATTCATATATTGATATTGAATTTGATAATCAGATTGTTTGCAAACGAAGAGATGCGGAAGCTGAAAGAAAAGAAGCAGAAGCTATAACCAAAGAAGCTAAAGAAGAAAAGAAAAAAGACAGACAACGTACAGAGGAGGAGGAACGTGAGAAAGCACGTAAAGAGGTTGACCGACAAGAACAAGTAGCAGATGGTCCAACGGAATAAGTCAACATGCAATCACGTAGAAGAATGTACATGTATCAGACAGAAAAGAACATTAAAACTAAGAAATATAATACTTAACGAATATGGCAGAGTTCATAGTAGCCATTGAATTAGGCTCATCAAAGATTATGGGAATCGCCGGCAAGAAAAATCTTGACGGTAGTATCTCCGTGCTAGCCGTTGCTAAGGAAGATGCATCACAGTGTATTCGCAAAGGTGTAGTCTATAACATCGACAAGACCGGACAGTGCCTCACCAGCATTATTAATAAGCTCAAGAAACAACTGAAATATGAGATTTCTCAGGTTTATGTAGGTGTAGGAGGACAATCTATACGTAGCGTTCGTAACGTTATTGTTAAGGATCTTCCTTCAGATACCATCATAACATCAGATATGATAAATGAGCTGATGGATGCTAACAGAAATATGACTTACCCTGAGCAAGAAATCTTAGATGCTGCTACTCAAGAGTATAAGGTTGACAACCAATACTCCCTAGATCCTGTCGGTATTAAGGCCACACGTTTGGAAGGAAACTTCTTAAACATTCTATGGCGCAAGTCATTTTACAACAACTTAAATAGCTGTTTTGAAAAGGCAGGAATCGCAATAGCAGAAATGTACCTAGCACCATTAGCCTTGGCAGACGGCGTACTCAGCGAAGCCGAAAAACGTGGAGGTTGTGTACTTGTCGATCTTGGTGCTGACACCACGACCGTCTCTGTCTATTATAAGAATATTCTTCGCCACCTCGCTGTAATCCCATTAGGAGGCAATAATATCAACAAAGATATAGCGTCCTTGCAGATGGAAGAAAAAGAAGCTGAGGCTATGAAACTGAAGTATGGCTCTGCATTCACTGACAATAACGAAATTGACAACAACCTTAAATACTCTATAGATGCCGAACGAACAATAGACAGTCGGAAGTTCATCGAAATCGTTGAAGCACGTGCAGAGGAAATTATCGAGAATGTATGGTGTCAGGTTCCATCAGAATATACAGACAAGCTCCTCGGTGGAATCATACTTACAGGTGGAGGTATGAATCTTAAAAATATCGAATGTTTAGTACGCAATGTTACACGTATAGAAAAGATTCGTAAGGCTAAGTTCGTCACACAAACCATTACCTCAAGTCATGCTGAAATAACTGCAAAAAATGGTGAAACAAACACCATATTAGGCTTACTAGCAAAGGGAGACATGAATTGTGCTGGTGCAGCATATAACCCTGCAGCTAACACCCTCTTTGAAGCAAAAGATGTAGCTGTAGCCCATCCAATAGAGACAACAGCTACAAACACTAATACACGTCCACAAGGACAAGGTTTTGTCCCCACTCCAGAAGAGAAACGTAAAGCTGAAGAGGAACGTCGTAAGAGAGAAGAAGAAGAACGCAAGCTACGCGAAGAGGAAGAAGCAAGAGAACGTGAAAGAGAAGAAGAAAAACGTCGCAATAGTTTCTGGAACAAGTTCGTTCGTAAAGCAAAGGAATTTGGAGGCAAGATGCTAGAAGACGAAGAGTAACACTTTCACGGAATACAAATAATAAGTATATTCATCATATAGACACATACTGTTATGGCAGATAATAATAATAAAATAGACGTATTAGACTTCGGCGATGGCGACGTTACTGACAGCATAATCAAAGTCATTGGTGTTGGTGGTGGCGGTGGTAATGCCGTCAACCACATGTATAAAGAAGGTATACATGACGTAACCTTCGTCCTCTGCAACACAGATGCACAAGCTCTCAACGATTCTCCTGTTCCCGTTCATTTACAACTAGGAAAGGAGGGATTGGGAGCAGGAAACCGCCCTGAGCGCGCAAGACAAGCAGCCGAGGAAACCATCGATGACATCAAGAAGATGCTCAATGATGGAACCAAAATGACATTCATCACGGCTGGTATGGGAGGCGGAACAGGTACAGGTGCAGCACCTGTCATTGCACAAGTCAGTAAAGAACTTGGTATCCTCACTGTTGGTATTGTCACCATTCCTTTCCGCTTCGAAGGTGCAAAGAAGATTGATCAGGCGCTAGACGGAGTAGAAGAGATGGCTAAACATGTTGACGCTCTTCTCGTTATTAACAACGAAAGATTACGTGAAATCTATCCAGAACTTAGCCTCCTAAACGGATTCCGTAAAGCTGATGATACGCTTAGCGTTGCAGCAAAAAGTATTGCAGAAATCATCACTGTACATGGTATTATGAACCTCGACTTCAATGACGTGAAGACGGTTCTAAAGGATGGTGGTGTAGCAATCATGTCAACAGGTTATGGTGAAGGAGAAGGCCGTGTAAAGCAAGCAATAGAGGATGCACTTAACTCACCATTACTAAACGACAACGATGTCTACAAGTCCAAGAAAATCCTTCTATCCATCAACTTCAATAGCAATGACAAGGACAACCCTGGCTTGACTATGGAAGAAATGGGGGACGTAACCGAATTTATGAATCATTTCAGCGAAGACTTCGAACTGAAATGGGGATTGGCAATTGACCCAGAACTTGATCAGAAGGTAAAAGTAACCATCCTTGCAACTGGTTTCGGCATAGAGGATGTTGATGGTATGGGACGACACATACAGAAACTATCCGCAGAAGAAGCAGCAAGAAGAGCCGATAATGAGGAGAAAGATGCAGAACGTCGTGACCGCCGTGAACGTTTCTATAGGGACAACAACAACACTCAATACAAACATCGCCCTCACATCTATCGCTTTACAGCTGATGAGCTCGACAATGAAGATGTAATTCTTGCCGTAGAGAATACACCTACTTACAAGCGCACAAAGCAAATGATAAAAGACATCAAACACATCAGTTCTCCAGAGACAGGACAGGAAGAGACTGATTCTAAAGGTACGGTTGAAGGCGTAATTAGCTTCGTTTAATCACGTTGATAAAATATTAAAGGCGAGAGAAGGTATATCGAAATAGCAAGCAAGCTATGAGGTGTACCTTTTTTTCATATCGCTTTCTACCCAAAATATTATCTTTGGCGTAATGGACATTTGGTAGGCTGAAACCTCTCGGAATTCTTTTATTTAACGTGAGTTCGACGAATTCTGAACCATGAAAGCTGTGTGTCAATAGTTCTTTGTAGATTGATGCACGGCTTCTTGGGAAACAGGCAATAGGCGGCAATGTTACTTTTCAACTTAGTAATAAACTGTATTTCGTCAACGAAATGCCTTTGAAAGAGGTTCTTTTCGATGTAGCCTTTAAATCCAATTTAAATCAATCAAGCCCCTTTGTCGTGTGTTTACTTTTCTCGATTATGACTCTGTGGAACCCCTTGAATGGATGAAATCAGTTTTTAATATCTGTATAAACCTAGACATAGGTTTCTTGCATTGGTCTTTGAATTTTATTATTTTAACGTGAGTTCGACGAATTATAAGTGTCTATAAATTTGGTGATTAGCGAAATTTGTTGTAACTTTAAAGAGCTAATATACAAATAGTTACAAATAAAAATCGCTATGATTACCGAGGACAAAGTTACTGAAATATTTTGTATGGCAGATGACTTCTGCAAGTTTTTTGATGCAATGACAGCAAAATATACGCTAAAACCTACAGGAAAAAGGAAATATTATCGAAATTCTACAATGTCAAAGGCAGAAGTTATGCTGATAATGATTCTTTTCCACAATTCTGGTTATCGTTGCTTCAAACATTTCTATCTTGAAAAAGTATGCAAGCAGCTTCGCCATCTGTTTCCAAAAGTTGTTTCTTATAACCGTATAGTAGAATTGGAAAGGGATGTAGCCCTACCCTTAACCTTGTTTATCAAGAAGGTCCTGTTGGGCAAATGCACGGGTATAAGTTTCGTTGACAGCACACCACTGCGTGTCTGCAAAAACCAGAGAATACATATTCATAAGGTTTTCAAAGGCATAGCTCAAAGAGGAAAATGCTCTATGGGTTGGTTCTTTGGCTTCAAGTTGCATTTGATTTGCAATGAGAAAGGAGAACTTCTCAACTTTATGATAACGCCAGGAGATATTGATGACCGTAAGCCTTTGGAGTACAAAGCATTCATAGATTTTATATATGGTAAGCTATTCGGTGACAAGGGCTACATCAGCAAGAACCTCTTTCAAAGGCTTTTCGTTGACGGAATACAGCTTATTACCAAATTGAAAAGTAACATGAAAGGAGCGTTAATGAGTGTTTCAGACAGACTTTTACTCAGAAAAAGAGCCATTATAGAGACGGTGAATGATGAACTAAAGAACATTGCACAGGTGGAACACTCCAGACATAGATGCTTTGACAATTTCATCGTCAACTTATTCGGGGCAATTGCTGCCTATTGCCTGTTTCCAAAAAAGCCGTGCATCAATGTACAAAGGACCATTGACACACAACTTACATTGTTC